>NZ_JBHSGO010000212.1:0-33483 GCF_042654485.1 Falsiporphyromonas endometrii
CGGGCGGACGCCAATCCCCCCGGTGTTTTTCATGCCCGCCTGACGGATGAACTAAACAATGAAAGGAAATGATTAATTTTGACTCAAAGATAAATCTCCTTTACACACTTTTTGGGATACTACCGGTCTTTTTGCACCTTCACTAATTATTAAATATTTAATGGTATGAATCAGATTAGATTGTACGCTTATGGAATCTTATCCCTTATTTTGAGTGTCTTTTTTGTTGCATGTAGAAGTGAACGCTTCGATGATGAGGTGAATTTTATTGAAAAGGAGGAAAAAAAGGGGTATGTGACCCTGTCTGTGCTCGGATTGAAAAACTCTTTACGGAATACAGATCGTCTCAATACTCAGTTTAATGAGATGAAATATATTGACTTCCTCTTTTATGATGCAGAAGACAAGATGCTTATTGCTCGTGAACATTTTGATCTTGAAGATGTAGACCAGGACGGCTTTCAGAGGACTGTGCCCATTTATAAGCAAGATATGTATGTCGTGGCAGTGGTCAACGCCCCAATAAATATGTTGGGTAAGATGGCTAAGGGGGCTTCACTTGAAGAGTTGCAGGCTCCAATCAAAGCTAATAGGATTAGGCCGGAACTTTCGGGCTACTTTGATTTTACCAACAAGTATGGATTTGTCCCAATGTGTAATGCGCAAGGTCCGGTCTTGCTTAAGTCGGAAGATCTTGCGGATGATTATAAGGTTGCTGAGGAAAAACCTCTAAATATTGAAGTAGAGCTTTTGACCGCTGTTGTCTTTGCGGACTTTTCTGAACTTAAGTTGACAGAATCTTTTTTCGAGCCTGTAAAGATGCCTCAGATATACAACTGTGAAGTAAATGTAAACGCTTCTCATTATTATTTGATGCGACCTTTGGCTAAGTTGGCAGGAAATGAGATCGATGAGGTGTGTGGTGATGGGAGCGAGCCCAAGGATCGTTATGCTTCTTATCCTTTTGAGAGTGAGAAGGAGGCCCCTTATACGGGTTTGTCTACAATTTTTTTTAAGAGACAAAATTATGTTCTTAAAGAACAGGAAGACTCTTCTTGTGAGATTTTGGCCTTTGAAACTGTTCCAAACACGGAAGCCCCGCAGAAAAACAATACTCCGGGCGTTGTGATAGGATTGGTCATGTATCCAACGAAATACAAATCTTGTTTGGATAATATCGAAGACCTCAAGTATTCAGATTATGGATATGCCATTTATTCAACAGCAGATGGAGAGAAATTTATCTGTCAGCAAGAATTGCTTGATAGCATAGAGAAGGTCAAGAAGAAAGAAAAGCTACAAGACAGATCCCTTGAAGAGATTATCAATAGACTATTGGAAACAAAGTCTATTAAGACTGGGAATAACAAAATCTTATCAAAATATGGAGATTCGGAATCTTATAAAGAACAAGGTTTTGATCTTTTCGGATTAAGGTACTACTGTTATGGCATTAATTATTATACCTATTATCCTTCTCACTTCACCAAGGAGCAACGGAAGGGTAGTATTTATGGACGATTTGGACTTGTCCGAAACAACATTTATATCCTTAACATCAAGAGAATAAGCAAAATTGGTGATCCATGTCCCGAATGGGTTATGGACAATGACGAAGAGCTTAAGGCCAAGGATTCATACAATAGTATCTGTATAGAGCAGTTACCAAACAACATACATGAGTCTGATGTCTATTTTTAACTCCAAAGTTTTAGTAAACAGCAACTGATTTGACAACAATGGAGCTTATGCAACTTCATGTTTAATCCATAAATATCTTTAGAGGATTAGATGGATAATTAGATGTTTTAAAAACATACTTGAGTTTAAGATCTGTATTAGATAACAGATAAAAGGCTGAGATATTGGTGTATAGAGCACCCTTGTCTCAGCCTTTTTGCAATAGTCGGTAACGAGTTATTACTATTAGACAAAAACTAAAGAAATTGATCTTGTGCCAATAATAAAGAGTGAAGGATTGATGGTAAAAGTCATCAGAGGATATAGTGGGACAAAGCAATAGTTTTGTCCGGAGAAATGGAAGCTGTAATTATTGACTTTTATTATTTTTGTGAAATATGTTTTTATCCTTTTCCCTATGATTCTTAGACCACTTGCAAGGTTTTTGTCGGTAATACTAATGGCTGTTTTATCGACATGTTTTCTTTCACTTTTTGCTCAGAGCATCAAAGGCGATGTTCAAGATAATCAGGGGACTCCTCTCTTCTATATCAACGGCAGGAAAGTGAGAGATCTATCGGAGTTGGAGCAGTTGAAGTCGGAAGATATCAAGAGTATCCGTGTAATTACTAATCCCGAGTCGAAGTATGATGCTTCGGTCGGCAGTGTGGTCCTTATCCAAACGAGACGCATCAAAGGAGATGGATTTGGTTTTGACCTGCGCTCTTCATACTATCAGTCGAGAAATACAGATCTCATTGATGAGGCTAATTGGAACTATAGGCACAATCGGTTGGACCTATTCGGTACGTTGCAGTATTCGTTAATGAATAACTATAATCATGGCCATGTAATCACTATTTCTCAAATTGATACCTTGTGGAAGAGATGCTCTTCAAAATAATAAGATAAAAGACCAGTCCTATCAAGCGAAGATTGGAGCTAACTATACATTGGATAGTCACAATTCCTTTGGTGCCTATTATCAATTCGATTGCAATACCCAGAGAGAAAACACCTCATTTGTTAGCGATGTTACAGCCGAAGGCAAGGGTTATGACCGATTGGAAACACATGTCCGTCATCGTTCTCTGCCATCACCTTCTCATCAAGTCAATCTCTATTATGTGGGAAGCATAGGTAAGCTGGACATGGATTTCAATGCAGATTGTTTTAAGAGAAATAGTCAATCAGATGCTATTTATTCCGAAAGAAACTGTGATCATGAGAGTAGAGACCTAAATACGGAAAACAATGTAAACAATGATCTTTATGCTGCTAAGCTTACATTGAGTTACCCAATTGGCCCCGGCGTATTTAGTGCCGGAGGAGAATACACATATACTCATCGTCAGGATGATTATATCAATAAAGAAGAGATTGTACCTTCGTCATATTCCAAGTTTAAAGAATCAAACATTGCGCCCTTTGTTGGCTATGACTGTCAGATAGAGGATAGAGTGAGCTTTCGATGGGACTTCGTTATGAACGTGTGCAGTACGATTATTATCAAAATGGTATACATGCTGATGATCAGAGCCGTATTTTTAGGAACTTATTCCCCAACATATCTCTTAGTACCCGGATTGGAACGGTCCAAACGAGTCTAAGTTATTCAGCTATTACCAATCGTCCATCATACGATCAGCTTAGCAATAATTATACATATGCCAATCGATTTATATGGCAGACGGGCAACCCTCAGCTCAAACATGAATATATTCACAATGTCGACCTTAGCGGTATGTGGAAGTTTTTTCAGCTAAGACTGTCATATAAGGATTCGCGCGATGCAATTCTGTTTTGGGTAAAGCCGGTTGCTGAAAGTAAATCCATCACCCTTCTTACTCGTAAGAACATACCTTCTCTCAAGCAAGTATCTGCTCAGTTGGTAGCTTTTCCGCATTGGGGAATATGGAGTACACAGAGCTATGTGGCTTTGCTAAAGCCTTTTCTTACCTTGCATGAAGAAGGGAAAGATATCAAGTTTAATAGACCGATTTGGGTATTGGGATCTAACAATATCTTTGATCTGGGAAGAGGTTGGACAGCCTCACTGGATGCATCGTTTACATCTAAGGGAAATGCTCAGAATGTAGAGATTTATAAGCCCAAAGGATATGTAGACGCTTCTGTTACCAAAGAGTGGCAGGGAGGTCGCTGGTCTTTGCAGGTCAAGTGTACGGATATTTTTAATTCACGAAGGGATGGAAGTCGCATCATTGCCGAACGATTTGTACTTGATCAGGCAAGTTACTTTGACAGTCGAGAGGTCTCTATTACTTTGCGGTATAAGTTTAATGTCACACGAAGCAAGTACAAAGGTACCGGTGCGGGCAATGAAGAGAAGGGAAGATTGTGAGATGTGAGCGATAGGAAAGTTCCTCAAGCTATAAAGGGGTTGTATGATAATTTGGATTTGTGGAAAGTCCCTTTATGATTGACAGTTACAACCCTTTTGATCAAACAAACGCAATCGCTATCATTGAGTTTTAGCTCTTTGATAGCGATTGTTCTTTACAAATGATGTTGATTCGGAGCGAGTATAATTTTGACACAGCTCTAAGTTGATGCTATTAGCCTAACCTTGATGTGTCTTATTAAAGCTATCTCTAATCCTTGTTAGGCGGGGGTTAATGATGTCCTCCGAGATTGTCTGAAGACATTTTGGGGTTTATATAAAACTTCAGTGTGTATTCTTTGTAGATATAATCAAATTTAGCTTGTAGAAGTTTGACTTTGGCTATGCTTAGCTTGTTGGCAGCTTCGTTGTATTCGTAGGCTGTTATCTTTCCGGCTTCGTAGCGATATTCAGCTGCTTTGAATGCTTTCTCGGCAGCTTTGAGTGAAAGATCTGCCACCACAATCTGCTGTTTGGCATTTTTTGCATTGTTGAATGCTTGTTCCACATCTTTGCGAAGTGATTGTTCTCTGTCTGTAAGGTCGAGCATGGCCAATGTCTGACTTGCTTTGGCTCTGTTTACGCGTTCCTTTGTTTGAAGGGCATCGAAGATGGGGATGTTTAGCGAAAGACTTATACCTGTTCTTCCGTTTTCTTTCCACTGGTCGGCAAAGCTTTTGTTGAATGCTTTATACTCCTTTTGGAAGTTATAGTAGTATCCATTGTTATATCCGACGCTTAATCCCAGGGAAGGTAAATACCCACTTTTTGCTCCTGATATTTGTTCTTTGCTCTTTTCTATCTGAAGCTTTGCCGCTTGTATTTGAGGCATCCATATTGTTGCGGCCTGATAAATTGACGATGGGGAAGTGGGAAGAATATCTTTGACCGGCTGATGTTCCAATCCTTCTGTATCTATTGCTCTCTGGGAATAGCTTTCTTCTATGTTCATTGCTTGTGTAAGGTCCAGCATTGCTTGCGAAAGTTCCGCTTTGGCTTGCGTAAGGTCGAGTTCGTTTTGTGCTTGCTCTGCCTGCATATCATAGAGTCTGCTCTCATCCCATTTCCCTGCTTTTACCATAGTCTCTGTTTGTTTGACTTTTTTGTCGGTCTGTTCCTTTTGTAACTGAATGATTTTGCAGACCTCTTGTTTGTATGCAGCAGTATAAAAGAATCCGGCAATAAGGATGTTGAGATCGTTTCTTACTTTCTCTTCATCCAGGTTAGCTATCTCTTTGCCCAATTTGCCTTCCTTAATGGCGTGAAGCCTTGCCAATCCGCTAAATAGATTGAAATTACCCCCTATTGAGAAAGATGTGCTTGCTGAGGATCTGTCTACATATACGCCTCGATTATCTCTTGATCGCCCGAAATCAAATCCTTGACTTATTCCTGCACTTACTTGTGGAAGAAATTGGTGCTTTGCCTCTCTTAGATCGATGGCTGATATGATTCTTTGTATCTGTGCGCGTTTTATATTGATACTGTTTTGGTTGGCAGTCTTGATACACTCCGAGAGGGTTAGTTTTTCTCCTGAAGATATAGGCTCTTGGGCTTGTACAGACCATGATGCTATTGCGCTGATAGCAAAAAGTATAATTGCTTTAGTTTTCATTTTCTTTAGGATAATGCATTTGCTTTTAGTTTGTCGCCTTTCTTCAGTCCACTGATGACTTGTATGATAACTCCATTGCTTACTCCAAGCTTCACCTCTTTGCGTTCACTCTGAATATTTTTAGGATCCGAATCATCTGTAACAATTTGAACAAAAGTCTTGTCCCCATCGTATTCTACACAGGTTTCGGGAATTGAAAGTACTTTGGTTACTCGTTCAAGTACCACATTTGCGTTGGCACTGTAGCCGGATCGAATGTCTGAATTGTCTCCAACCTTAATGGCGGCTTTGATTTGAAAAGTAGTTGCATCATTTTCTAAAGTCCCTTTGGGAGAGATAAACTCAATCGTTGCAGGGAAGCTTTTTTGTCCCAATGCCCCTACGGTGATATTTACGGCTTGGCCCTCTTTCATTTTGCCAACTTCACTTTCATCAACTTTACCGACAAAAATCAGGTCATTCATATTGGCAACTGTTGCAATTGTGGTCCCTTCATTGAAGGTGTTGGCTTGTATGACGGAGTTTCCAACCTTAACGGGAATATCAAGGATCTTGCCACTTGTGGTGCTCCTTACAAGTGTCGTGCTTGTTTTGGCAGTGCGTTTGGATACACCGGTAAGTACAATCTCCAAAGCATCTTTGGCAGTCTCAAGATCTATCTTTTTTTGCTTGTAGTTTGCCTCGCTTTGTTGAAACTCTTCGGTCGAAAGGACTCCTTTTTCGTGAAGGTCTTTGTCTCTTAGATAGATTTCTTTGGCATTTTTGAAGGCAATCTGAGCTACATCTACTTGAGATTGGCTGTTGTTGACTTGCATCATATCGGGAACGACAGAGAGCTTTGCAATGACTTCTCCTGCCTGGACAATGTCTCCTGCTTTGTGAAGGATCTCGGACACAATTCCATTCATCTGTGGTTTGATAAGGACTTCGTTGCGTGGTTCGATTTGTCCCGTAATAATAGCAGTGTTTTCTATACTGTCTGCCATCTTAGCTTCTTCAATCTGATACTGTACAGCATCAGGCTGTGATTTCTTGTAAAGGAAGGTGAATGCACCAATCACAATAACGGCAATCATTACGCCGAAGATAATTTTTAATGCCTTTTTCATATCTCTAATGTTGTTTATTTCAAATATGTTTATCTGTTTATTCTCTGCTTGCAAGGCTTCGAAAGATCGACAGCCGGGAGCATACTTTTGTATGTGACCAATATCGATTCTTGAGGATAACGTACCATCATATTCCTTATTCTTGCTTTTCTTTTAATAGGGTTATCAGAAGGGAGTATAGTGCAAGGCTTCGAAAGATCGATAGCTGGGAGCATACTTTTGTATGTGACCAATATCGATTCTTGAGGATAATGTACCATCATATTCCTTATTCTTGCTTTTCTTTTAATAGGGTTATCAGAAGGGAGTATAGTGCAAGGCTTCGAAAGATCGATAGCCGGGAGCATACTTTTGTATGTGACCAATATCGGTTTTTGAAGATAACGTACCATCATATTCCTTATTCTTGCTTTTCTTTTAATAGGGTTATCAGAAGGGAGTATAGTGCAAGGCCACGAAAGATCGATAGCCGGGTTCATACTTTTGTATGTGACCAATATCGGTTTTTGAAGATAACGTACCATCATATTCCTTATTCTTGCTTTTCTTTTAATAGGGTTATCAGAAGGGTGTATAGTGCAAGGCTTCGAAAGATCGATAGCCGGGAGCATACTTTTGTATGTGACCAATATCGATTCTTGAGGATAACGCAGCAATATACCCCTTATGATAAGCCTATTCGTCACGGATTGCATCTATCGCCTTAATCTGTATCGCCCGATAAGCCGGCAGCAATCCTCCCAATATACCACCTGTAATGATGATTATGAGTGAGATTATTGCAGTTGATAGTGGAATTGTGGGGTTGTAAAAGAACTCTATATCTTGTCCTTGCAATACGATATCTACGAGAGCCATGATGAATATTCCCATCAACATCCCAACAATGCCTGCACTGATGGTTAAGGTGAGGCTTTCAGACATCAGTTGATTGACTATAGTCTTTGGTTTTGCTCCCAAAGCTCTTCTAACACCAATTTCTCTTGTTCGTTCTCTAACGGTTACCAAAAGAATATTACTTACCCCTATAATCCCGGTTAGAAGAGTCCCGATCCCTATGATCCAGATTAGGACATCCATTCCCAAAATCATCATATTGGTTAGTTCGAAGAAGTCTGCCATATTCGTGGCAACGACAGCTTTTTCGTCGTCCGGTGCTATTTTGTGTCTTTGTTTGAGCAGGGCTCTGACCTTTTTGATTGCCTTTTCGATATCTCCGTGTGCCGTAAAAGCTACATCGTTGATTTTGTCTCCTTGACCTGTCTTCTCTTTCATTACAGTATATGGCAGGAGAATGGAGTTTTTGAAATTGCCGAAGGCTTTGTTTGCATTTGTGATGATTCCGACCACTTTGACATAAGAGCCATCCACACTGATAATCTTGCCAAGCGGATCCTCAGATCCAAAAAACTGATCTTTGATTTTCTCTCCAATCAAACAGACCTTTCTTTTGCCCTGTTCGTCTTGTTCTTGAAGCATTCGTCCGGCAACAATCTTAATAGGTGTGATATTGAATGATTCCGGCGTGAAGGCTTGCAGCTGCACATTGTCTATTTTTTTGCCATTATACAGCACTTTGGGTCCATACTTCCAAAGGCTGATAGCCATATATTCTATCTCCGGCACATTCTGACGAATAGCTTTGATGTCATTGCTATTCATAGACCAGTATCTGGAAGATTTGTAACCCATATAGGGTTTGCTTGTTGCTGAAGCGTATAGGAAGGCTGTATTTGGATTGGCGCCTTCCAACATTCTGGCGATTCCATTTTTAAATCCGCTACTGACACTAACCATGATCACCAGCATCAGTATCCCCCAAAAGACGCCAAATGCGGTTGCTGTTGTACGTTTCTTATTTGCTGAGAGGGTATGGGCAACCTCACTCCATTTATCTATATCGAAAAACTTCATCCTCATATCCTTTTTATTTTCTCATAGCATCCACTGCAGATATCTTAAGCGTTTTTCGGGCAGGAAGATACCCGGATATAGCTCCACAAATAATCATGACAATAACGATAGCTACAGCGGTCCTAAATGTAATCATCGGATCATAAAAAAGTGTAATTGTCATTCCATTGATTGTTTTGGAAGCCCAAGCATAGCTACTGATGATTCTGTCTATTATGGACATACCAATGGTCCCAAGGGCAACTCCTATCATCCCGAAAGTTACCGTTATAAGGATTGACTCTCTCAAAATCATCCGTATGATTGCTCTTGGTTTTGCTCCTAAGGCTTTGCGAATTCCAATCTCGGCTGAACGCTCATTTACGCTTACCAGCATAATGTTTGCTACTCCCATCAGTCCTATGATCAGAGTTGAGAAGCCCAGTATCCACATAAATATGTCTATACCGGTAAAAATCTTGCGAATTGTTTCGCTGTCAGACATTTCGTTGCTTACATATATTCCTGTGTCATTGGGGGCTACACTATATCTTGCTCTTACTTCTCTTTTTATGATGTTCGCAAATCGATTTCCATCCTTTGTGTCTTTAAGAGTTGGGCAAACCATTCTTATCTCTGATATATATATGTAGCCGGAACTTGTGTTGATGAGTGTAGAAATCGGAATGAAGGCATTTTGATAATTTCCCATGTTGGTTGTTTTGAATACTCCGACCACGATGAAATTCATATTTCTCCAATTAAGAGTTTTACCTACGGCTGAGGCCGCATTGTTATAAAGGTCTATTGCTGTTTTTTCACTTATCACAATCACCTTTTTGCTGTTTGTAACATCCTCTTTGTTAATTTCTCTCCCGTACAATATCGTTGTAGTTGTCGTACCAATAAAGGCCTCATTGACTCCCTGTATATATCCGCTGGGTCCGGTGCTTTTGTTTTTGTAAGTAAGGTTGAATGAATAATAATCGATGGATATCCCATATTGTTTTACCATGTCACTATGCCTGTTGCATATATTTATGGCGTCCGCATAGGGGATTTTGACATATCTTCCCTTTTTGAAACCCTTGTAAGGCTCTTGAGTAATGCCCGGACTAATGCTAATAACCTTTTGGGTGCTGTTGGAGTTTCTCAGATTGCGGTACATGGCTTTCTGAAATCCCATCCCGCTTGATAGAAGTATGACCAACAACATGACACCCCAAGTGACAGCAAAGCCTGTCAGGAAGGTCCTTAGTTTATTTTGCTTCATCGTAGAAGCAATCTCTTGAAAGCTGTCGGGTAGTATATTCATTGTGCTATATCGCTTAGAAGATAAGTCCGTCTTGAATGTGGATACATCTATTTGTTTCATCGGCCACCGATTGTTCGTGTGTGACGATGACCATTGTAACATTTTGATCTTTGTTTACTTGCTTGAGAAGGTTCATCACTTCCACAGTCGTTTTGGAGTCCAAAGCTCCTGTTGGCTCATCAGCAAGGATAATCTTCGGCTGTGAAATGAGGGCTCTTGCTATGGATACGCGTTGTTTCTGTCCTCCCGACAATTCGTTCGGAAGATGGTGTGCCCAATCTTTTAGTCCCACCATATCCAGATATTCTAATGCCAGATCATTGCGTTTCTTTCGACTTATGCCTTGATAGTAAAGAGGAAGAGCTACATTCTCTACCGCATTTTTGAATGAGATAAGGTTGAAGCTTTGAAAAACAAAACCAATCTCTTTGCCTCTAATCTCTGCAGCTCGGTTTTCGCTCAAGTTCTTTATGAGTTCTCCGCCAAGATAATACTCTCCTTCATCATAAGTGTCTAAGATGCCCATTACATTTAGGAGTGTACTTTTGCCACTCCCACTGGCACCCATGATAGAAACCATCTCACCGTCTGCAATCTCCAAACTGACACCTTTCAAGACATGAAGAGGTTGGATGCCGGGGTAAGTCTTATGTAAATTATTTATCTCAATCATCTATATCTAAATTTGATTGTTATATCAATGTCTTAATGAAGTAGTACACAAAGGTGCTTATTTAATTCGATTATCCAAAACATTTTATAAAAAAATACAAACGAAATATGATTGCTAATTTTATAAATCTGTTGAATTTCACGCTTTTAATGGGAGATCAAGACTCCTATGATGCACTCAAAAAAAGATTGCTTTTGAAAGCTTATCTCTGTCTTTTGGCTCTTTATCTCATATTAAAAACAACCTGAAATATATAAATAATGTTAACTTTTGAAGCGCTTTTAATCATCTCCAAACAGCATTTTTTGACCTTAAAAATGGGCCTATTTCAGAAAAAAAAGAGCGGGAGTGGAAATTATTGGTATCGGCAGATGTTAAAATACATAAAGTGTATTTTTAATTTGTCTTTCGACGACTTAAAAATTGACTTTAGGCCGCCTTTTTTGTAAGGTCGCGCGACTTGCAATCCATTCTCGCGCTACCTTGAACCTAACCTCGCGCGAGGTTGCACCCCAAGTAGCGCGACTTCGTATGTCAAGGTCGCGCGACAACGGATCGAAAGTCGCGCGAGAACAGATTGCTTCTCGCGCGAGCTTATTTATTAAAATAGCGTATAAATAAAGCCCGTTTCGTACTAACAAAACGGGCAAAGTCGATAAGAAGGTCAGATGACCCTAACCCTCGAATTTGAGATTTTGAAGTTGAATCAGTGTAGTTTGAGTCGCTTTTTGGGCATTAGACAAGGCAACAGTATTTAACAAACAGTGGTTTCTCATCACGAGCTTCTCAGCCCCACGAAAAAGACCATTGCCGCGATCTGTCTGCTCCTTACCAATGAGACACAACTCTGCTGCCCGGAAGAGTGCTCTGCCAAGCCAACAGATAAATAAAAGCAGGGTAAGTAATATGATTATCTCCATGGTTTTTATTGCTTAGAGGCTAAGGTACTAAAAATGATTCTCTTTCGCAACGACTCACTCCGGCATTCAAAACGTTCTGATAAAGGATTCAAACTAAAGCATATTAGACACCAAAAATACAAACGACATAATGCATAAAAGAGCAATAATTGCACGAATTGCAGTATTTTGTGCAATAAAATTATCTTCCATAGTGTAATGTATTGGAATGATAGGTATATTTGTACTTTGAAAGGGTATTTTGTTTATACCCCAATGTGTAATTTACAGTCGGAGAGGAGATCAACAAATTTGATAGCAATCCGACATTAAACAGGCTTTATAGAATGTCAGTAAAACGTGGTATCTTATCGATAGAAACAGCTACCAAACTTTGTTCGGCAGCATACAGCGTGGACGGACAAAACCTAACTTACAGAGTAAGCGATGGAACGAAACCCAACCATGCTGAAACATTGGCCCCTTTCATTGAAGAAATCCTCAAAAGCAAAGAGGTAGAGGGAATGACACCCGAAGCTATAGCTGTTAGTGCCGGTCCCGGCTCTTATACAGGACTTCGCATTGGAGCGTCTACAGCCAAAGGATTAGCCTTTGGATACGAGATTCCGATGATAGCCGTACCCACTTTGCAAATTGTGGCTGCAGCAACACCCAATCCCGACAATCATCTAATTTGTGCTATGATAGACGCACGAAGGATGGAGGTTTATACGGCATTGTTTGATGCTAATCTCGAACCGTTATCAGAAGATCATGCCATTGTCATAGATGAAACTTTTCTTCAAAAACAATTGAAAGAACAAAAAATCATCTTTGCCGGTGATGGTGCTGACAAGTCAAGAGATATCATTCAATCATCAAACGTGATATTTACTGATCAAGTAATCTATCCAACCGCAATGGCAATGGCTCCGTTGGCAAACAGGCTTCTCAAAGAAAAATCTTTTGTAGATACAGCTTACTGGCAACCGGATTACCTCAAAGAATATGTTGCCATCGTCGGAAAAAACAAAGTGCTTAATAACATAAAGTAAATTGATATGAGAATTATTGTATTGGCCAAGCAAGTTCCTGATACACGAGCTGTGGGTAAGGACGCTATGAAGGCTGACGGGACTGTTAATAGAGCCGCTCTGCCGGCAATCTTCAACCCCGAAGACCTTAATGCACTCGAACAGGCGCTACGCCTCAAAGATCAACAGCCGGGAAGTACGGTACACATCCTTACAATGGGACCTCCAAGAGCAGCAGATATTATTCGTGAAGCAATGTTTAGAGGTGCTGATGGAGGTTATCTACTTACAGACAGAGCATTTGCCGGAGCAGATACACTGGCTACCAGCTATGCGCTCGCTACCGCTATCAAATATATTGGAGGTGCTGATGTGATCATCTCCGGTCGTCAAGCTATTGATGGTGATACAGCTCAAGTAGGTCCACAGGTTGCACAAAAACTTGATATTCTGCAAGTTACCTACTGTGAAGATATGATTATAAAAGGTGATAAGCTACAGATAAAGAGAAGACTTGATCATGGTATTGAAGAGGTTTTGGCTCCCATGCCATGCCTTATCACGGTCAATGGATCAGCTGCTCCATGCAGACCTCGCAATGCCAAACTCTTGATGAAGTACAAACATGCTTGCACACCAAGTGAAGCAAAGACCTCTTCAGAAGAAATTCAATCTTTGATCGAAAGTCGCAAATATCTCAGCATACCTGAGCTAAGTGCCGAAACAGTAGGAGCAGATCTTAATCTCTGCGGCCTGTCAGGCTCACCGACTAAGGTTAAAACAATTGTTAACGTCGTCTTTCAAGCCAAAGAAGCAAGAAAGATCGAAGCTACCGACCAGGGTATAGAAGAGCTTATGGTCGAACTAATTGATAATCACACCATAGGCTAAGGAGGACTAAGAAGAATGAATAACTTATTTGTATATCTCGAAATAGAAGATCGTCAGGTACAGGAAGTAAGCCTTGAGCTACTTACCAAAGGTCGTTCCCTGGCAAATGAATTAGGCTGCAAACTCGAAGCTATTGCAATAACAGACAAAGCTGACGGCATCAAAGAAGAGGTAATGCCATATGGTGTCGATCGCCTGCATATCTTCGAAGACAAAAGACTCGCTCATTACATGACCCTCCCTCATACATCTATTCTATGCAAACTCTTTGAGGAAGAAAAACCTCAGATTGCATTTATGGGAGCTACCTCTGTGGGAAGAGACTTAGGGCCAAGAGTATCATCAGCCTCAGGAAGTGGTCTTACTGCTGACTGTACTTCCCTTGAAATAGGAGATCACGAAGACAAAAAGCAAGGAAAGAAATACGAAAACCTTCTATACCAAATAAGACCGGCCTTTGGGGGCAATATAGTTGCCACCATCATCAATCCGGACTGCAGACCACAAATGGCAACTGTCAGACCGGGAGTAATGAAAAAGGAGCTTGCAACAAAGTTGGGTGATGCAGAAATCATAAATCACAATGTCAATGACTATGTTAAGGATACTGACTTTGTAGTAGAGATTATAGAAAGACACATCGAAAAGAGCCGACTCAACTTGGGTGGCGCCAATATCATTGTTGCAGGAGGCTATGGTGTGGGATCAAAAGAAAACTTCCAACTTCTACATGAGCTGGCAGGTATCTTAGGCGCAGAAGTAGGCGCAACTCGTGCCGCTGTAGATGCCGGATTTACGGAGCATGACAGACAAATTGGACAGACCGGAGTGACGGTACGTCCAAAGCTATACATAGCATGTGGCATTTCAGGTCAGATTCAACACCTTGCCGGTATGCAAGAAAGCTCTATTATCATCTCTATAAATACCGATCCGGAAGCACCAATCAATACAATAGCAGATTATGTCATTACAGGAGATCTCGCTATGGTCATTCCGAAGATGATCGCACAGTACAAGAAGAATAGCAAATAACTTGAAGTTGAAAGAAAAATTAAATCACAATGGCTAACTTTTATTTAGATACACCTCAGCTCCGACACCATCTTCATCATCCGCTTATGAAGAGGATCGTTGAGCTAAAAGAAAGAGGTTTTGCAGACAAAGACAAGTTTGATTACGCTCCTCTCAACTTCGAAGACGCAATGGACAGCTACGACAAAGTGCTCGAAGTAATCGGTGAAATCTGCGGTGATATTATTGCCGAAAATGCCGAAAGCGTAGATCAAGAAGGACCACATCTCGAAAATGGACGTGTTACATATGCCAAAGGCACACAACAAAACCTCAAAGCTGTCATTGATGCCGGCCTTATGGGGATCTCAATGCCTCGAAGATACGGTGGACTAAACTTCCCAATCCTGCCATATATCATGGCGGCAGATATGGTAAGCCGTGCAGACGCAGGATTCGTGAATATTTGGGGATTGCAAGACTGTGCAGAGACAATATATGAATTTGGTACTCCCGAACAGCACGAAAGGTTTATACCACGTGTATGCAAAGGAGAAACTCTGTCTATGGACCTTACAGAACCGGATGCCGGAAGTGACCTTCAAGCCGTAAGACTAAAAGCAACCTTCAATGAAGAGGATGGCACATGGAGACTCAATGGCGTCAAAAGATTTATTACCAACGGAGACTCTGACATTCATCTTGTATTGGCTCGTTCCGAAGAAGGGACCAACGATGGTAGAGGTCTATCCATGTTTGTCTATCAGAAAAAAGATGGTGGCGTAGATGTTCGTCGTATAGAAAACAAGATGGGGATCAAAGGCAGTCCAACCTGCGAGCTCGTGTTCAAAAATGCTAAATGCGAACTGGTAGGCGACCGTAAATTGGGACTTATCAAGTATGTGATGGCGCTTATGAATGGAGCAAGATTGGGTATCATGGCTCAATCAGTAGGTATCTGTGAAGCAGCCTGCCGCGAAGGAGAAGCATACGCAAAAGATCGTAAGCAATTTGGAAAAGCTATCAACCAATTCCCTGCTGTGTACGAAATGCTAAGCATTATGCGTGCAAAAGCAGATGCAGCAAGAGCTCTTCTCTACGAAACTTGCCGATTTGTCGATATGTACAAAATCCTTCAAGATATCAGCAGAGAGCGCAAGCTTACTCCGGACGAACGCAAGGAACAAAAATATTACAATCGCTTGGCCGATGCATTTACTCCACTTGGCAAAGGAATGTGTAGCGAGTATGCCAACCAAAACGCATACGATGCCATTCAGATACATGGAGGCTCAGGCTTTATGAAAGATTATGCTTGCGAACGCATATATAGAGATGTGCGCATCGCATCCATTTATGAAGGTACAACACAGCTACAAGTCGTAGCAGCGATTCGCCATATTACGACCGGCACATATCACACAATTCTTGATGAATATCAAAAGGTTGAAGTTAAGCCGGAGCTACAAAGCATGAAAGAGGAGATTGCGAAGATGAACGAAAGAAGCAAAAAGCTTATCGAGCATGTTACCTCTTTCAAAGATCAAGAGATGTTGGACTTCCAAGCAAGAAGACTTGTTGAAGCTACAGGTCACTCTGTCTTTGCTTCTCTTCTCATGATCTCTGCCAACGAAGATGATAGTTTCACCAGATCTGCCAATGTGTATCTCAACTACGCAAAAGCAGAACTCGACAAGATTGAAACCTTTATCAATAATTTCAAGCCTGAAGAGTTAGCTTATTACAGAGCAGAATAACGGTGATAATTGCACAAAAAAAGACGGGGCAATATCCAATATTACATTTGGGTGTTGCCCCAATTTTATGGCCATTTATATGGACGAGAATGCATATTTGAAACACAAGTCCAAGGCTTGCGACCTCTGCCAAAAGACATTTCCCTCTTGAGCAGTCAAAAGACAAATCTTTGACTGATTGCATTATCTTTGCCATATAGATAAATTGCAAGCCATCGTAAGGTACTAAGTGTCATGGAATGGCTTGAGATCAAGAAGTCTCCGTCAAAGAGTCTGACATCTTCTAAACAAACGATTGAAAGAAAGATAGTAGCAATGATGATATACGATGTTATAGTTGTTGGAGCAGGACATGCAGGATGCGAAGCTGCTGCCGCTGCCGCAAGATTGGGAAGCAAAACTTTGCTTATCACAATGGATATGAATAGGATTGCACAAATGTCTTGCAACCCGGCTGTAGGTGGTATAGCAAAAGGTCAGATCGTAAGAGAAATAGATGCCTTAGGTGGAAGAATGGCAATGATAACAGATGCCACAGCATTACAGTTTAGGATGCTCAACAGATCTAAGGGGCCTGCCATGTGGAGCCCAAGGACACAAAACGATCGAATGAAGTTTATAGAACATTGGAGAAGTGAACTCGAACAGGAGACAAACCTTGACATTATCCAAGACGAAGTCAAACAACTTATCATCGAAGACAAAGAAGTAAAAGGTGTAAAAACCCTCCTTGGATTGGAGTTTAAAGCCATTACAGTGATACTTACTGTCGGCACATTCTTAGGAGGAAAAATGCACTTCGGAGAAAGGCAGATAGAGGGTGGAAGAATAGCCGAACCGGCATCTCATGGCATCACAGAGCAATTGAAAGAGTTAGGCTTTCGAACAGATCGCATGAAAACCGGTACACCGGCAAGGATTGACATTAGGACAGTCGACCTATCTCTTTGCGAAAAACAAATGGGAGAAGAGGATTTTCATAGATTCTCTTTTATGGACGCTCCCATGAGAACTCTGCAGCAAAAACCATGCTTTATAACTTATACTAACGAAGAATGCCATAATGTATTAAGGGATTCGCTGGACAGATCTCCTTTATATAATGGTCAAATACAAAGCATAGGACCAAGATACTGCCCAAGTATAGAAACAAAGATTGTGACCTTCAAGGACAAAAACATGCATCAACTGTTCCTCGAGCCAGAAGGTGAAACAACAACAGAATACTATATCAACGGATTTTCGTCCTCATTGCCACCGGAAGTTCAACTTGAAGCAATGAAGAAAATACCGGCACTCAAAAACGTTAGGTTCTTTAGGCCGGGTTATGCTATAGAATATGACTTCTTTGACCCGACACAGCTACAGCCTACACTTGAGACAATGCCTATTAAGAACCTGTTTTTTGCAGGACAAATCAACGGTACCACAGGATATGAAGAGGCCGCAGGGCAAGGGCTCATTGCGGGTATCAATGCACACCTCAATGTGCATAGCCAAGGGAAAGAATTTATCCTCAAAAGAGATGAAGCATATATCGGAGTGCTAATTGATGATCTTGTTACAAAAGGTGTTGATGAGCCCTACAGAATGTTTACATCAAGAGCAGAATACAGAATCCTTCTAAGGCAAGATAATGCAGATGCCAGACTAACACCCAAAGCAATAGAGCTCGGACTGGCTACACAAGAGAGAGCAAAAGCTTATAGAAATAAGTACAAGCAAAGAGACGAACTAATCAAGTTTATTGAAACCTTCTCTGTACAGCCAAAATATATCAACGATTATTTGGAAAAGATCGGAGAAAACCCCCTTAAACAAAGAACCAAACTAAAAGATGTGCTTCTAAGACCTTTTGTATCCATAAATGGTCTTTCGGAGTATATCGAGCCACTCGCAACAAGAATCGAACAACTGTCGCAAAAGGAGATTATCTCCGAGTCAGCCGAGATACAGATAAAGTATGGTGGATACATTGCAAGAGAACAACAGCAGGCGGATAAATTGAGAAGACTCGAAAATGTCTACATCCCGGATCATTTGGATTATGCTGAACTTATACAACTCTCAACTGAAGCAAGACAGAAGTTGCAACGAATAAAGCCAAAAACGATTGGACAAGCTGCAAGAATACCGGGAATATCCCCACATGATATTAGTATCTTGCTTGTACTGTGTGGCAGATAAAAGATCTATTTATTGCAAACAAAGCCCCTAACAATAAGCCATATTCTTAAATTAAAAGGAGATTGTTACACGTGGAACAAGACGGAAAGATCTATATAAGTCCCCAAAAACTCACCAAAGAAGAGATAGTCAAAATACTCCCTACGATCCCGACAAAGCCGGGATGCTATCAGTACTTTGATGAAGAAGGGGCTCTTATATATGTGGGAAAAGCAAAAAACTTAAGGAAACGTGTAAGTAGTTATTTCCAAAAAGAGATCACAGATCGCAAGACAAGAATCTTGGTTTCCAAGATAAGAGGACTCAAATACACAGTAGTTGAGACAGAAGCAGATGCTCTCATTCTTGAAAACAACTTAATAAAGACCTTCCAACCGAAATATAATGTACTTCTAAAAGATGGAAAGACCTATCCAAGCATTGTGATAAGACACGAAAACTTTCCAAGAATCTTTATGACAAGAAACATCAAAAAAGATGGAAGCGAATATTATGGTCCCTACCCTTCTGTCACAATGGCAAGAGTCATCGTAAAGCTTATTGAAGATATTTACAAAGTTAGAACATGCAGACTGGATCTCTCCAAAGAAAAAATCATGCAAGGCAAGTACAGAGAATGCCTCAAATGGCACATCAAAAGATGCAATGCTCCTTGCACTGGACAGATCACCCAAGAGAAATATGAAGACAACATCCGCGAGGCAAGAGAGATACTAAAAGGCAATCTGGGGCCATTGATGAAAGAATACAAAGAAGAAATGCTTAAAGCCTCTGGTGAGCTAAGATTTGAAGAGGCTCAAGAGTACAAAGAAAGAATACAACTACTACAAAACTACGAGGCTAAACATACTGTCAGCCCAAGAAGCATTAAGTTGATAGACGTATTTACCTACACAGAAGACGACAATAATGCCTTCATTAATTATATGCAGGTTAAGGAAGGAATGGTTACCGTCACTATCACAGTAGAGTATAAAAAACTTGTAGAAGAGGATAAAGAAGAGATCCTCGCCAGGACAATCAGCGAACTAAGAAACAGATTTCAAAGCAAAGCAGACGAAATCATTTTACCGTTTGACCCTGAATGGAACAATAACGAATATAAAATCACCATTCCACAAAGAGGAATAAAGAAACAGCTATTAGATCTTAGTATAAAGAACGTTGAGCAATACAAGAAAGATAAAGTACAACAAGAAGAAAAGCTAAATAGCGATCAGAGCAAAAAGAAACTGATGCAACAAATGATGAGCGATCTTCATATGACAAAAGAGCCAAGACTAATTCATTGCTTCGATAATAGCAATATACAAGGAACAAACCCGGTTGCCGCATGTACCGTTTTTAGAAATGGCAAACCATCCAAGAAAGACTATAGAAAGTTCCACGTGAAAACAGTAATTGGCGCTGACGACTATTCTTCGATGAGGGAGATAGTAGGAAGAAGATACGAAAGAGCAATCAAAGAGAATGAACAACTACCTGACCTTATTGTGATAGATGGAGGGAAAGGACAGCTTAGAGCAGCATACGAGACATTAGAAAAGCTAGGACTCATTGGCAAGCTAACCTTGATAGGCTTAGCTGAAAGAGTAGAAGAAATATATTATCCACATGACCCAATTCCGCAAACTCTGCCATTCAATGGAAGTACACTCAGGGTACTCAGACATATTAGAGATGAGGCACATAGATTTGGCATCACCTTTCATAGAAAAGAGAGAAGCAAAAGTCAAGTTAAGAGCGAATTGGATAATATTCCCGGAATTGGACCAAAAAGCAAACAGCAACTGATAAACCATTTCAGATCCGTAAAAAGAATCAAAGAGGCGAAAATAGAAGAAATAGCAGAGGTAATAGGCAAAAATAGAGCCGAAAAACTCAAGGCGGCAATGAAGGAGGATTAAAAATTGCCTCTATTTGGAGTTAAATCAGCAATATTATGTGACATTTAGTCATATATCTATCTATAAATCAATGGATTATAAAATAAAAACGATAAACAAATCGGAGCGACAAACTTAAGTGATATAGAAGGAAAGAGAGAGAGGGAAAGGGAAAAAGCATCTAATAACCCAAAAGAAGAACAAAACAGAACTAATCCAAAGGTAAACGAAAGAGCAATTCATAAAATCAGCCAGATACGCTAAAAACCTCCTTTAGGCGATAGAACTATAGCTAAGACGCCAACAAAACTTCACGAAAAACAATAAGCACTCCCCTACCCCACCACATGGAAGAGAAAAATATAGAAGATTGATAACAAGGGAAGCAGATTAAAAACTATCTTTGTGATAATAAGGACTAAGTATCAACTTAAAAAAATTACAGTCATGAATAAAAGAAGAGCTAAGAAAATCATAAAAGCAGTAGCAGAAGATATCTTTTACGATGCGTACGTAATGAACTTTATGCTGGATGACAAACACGAAGAAGAGCTTGCAAATCTTATGGCAGCGATAATTGATTGGCAGAATGACAACATCAAGAAGCTTTCTCATATCGATGGCAAGAATGATCCCAAGCTCGTAAAAGCATACTTTAGAAGTGTTAATGCCAAAGCAAAGGAAGAAATCAACAAGATTGCCTCAAGGCTATCAGAGCTATCTGAAGAGATAAAATAAATCTCTCCCAAGATAAGACATACAAATGTTAGCTCTAAGGACTAACAAAACCCATCAATCGGCAAGTAATCACAAGCCGGTTGATGGTGTTTGATAAAATATGGTCATGCAAATTGCAACACGTACTACTCGGAGGAGTGGCAAAAAAGAAAACGAATATACAGTGTGACAAGCAAAAGGACAATATTCTCCTAAACCGATTTTCTAAACACCAACAACAAAACATCAACTACATTCAAAGCATGACCAAACCGGCTATAACTGAACTCACGAATAGATAAAGCCGAGATAGAATACAACGATAAAGTGTCAAAAGCAACAAGAGTGCAATAAAACACGTATCTGAATTAAGGTTATAACCAATCAGGAATAAAACTAACAAAACAAAAAGATCATAGATATGAGTAGAAAGGCAATAGGAAGATTCATGCTGAATAAATTAGGTTGGAAAATCATTACGCCCCCTAGCGAGCCGGAGAAAAGTGTAATTTGCGTTGCCCCACATACAAGTAACTATGATTTCTTCATCGGAAAGTTTTACTACTGGGCTATTGAACGAAAAGCAAGATTTCTGATGAAAAAGGAATGGTTCTTCTTCCCATTAGGCATAATCCTCAAAGCTATGGGAGGCATTCCAATCAACAGACAAAAAAACAAAGACTCACAAAACAAAGGAAGCACAGTGGCTACCATGCAGCAATATTTTGCAAAGCCCGGACCAAGACATATTGCCATCACCCCGGAAGGGACACGAAGTGCCAACGATCGATGGAAAACCGGATTCTTAAGAATAGCAATCGGGGCAAATGTACCGGTACAACTTGCAGTAATGGACTATAAGAAAAAGGAAGTTGGCGTATTTGAGGTATATCAACCCACAGGCGATATCAATAAAGACCTCAACTATATTTGCTCCAAATACAATGCAGACCAAGCATACAACCCAAATAAGTTTGCACAAAACAAGCCGAGATAATGAAGTATGGAAAAGACGAAGTTAAACTTAGCCGTAGTACAAAGCGACATAGCATGGGAAGACCCTAAGGCTAATATTAAGATACTCGAACAAAAAACAAAAGAGACAGAAGCTGACATTATCGTCTTTCCGGAGACATTCCTTACGGGATTCACAATGAATACCCAAAAGGCGGCAATGAACCCTGATGATAGATACATCGATAAACTCAAAGCAATAAGCAAAGAAGGAGACAAAGCAATTGCACTGAGTGTTCTCACTAAGTCTTGCGACAACAAAGTATACAACAGAGGATACTTCATAACACCTGAAGGGGAAATATTTGTTCAAGACAAAAGACATCTATTTAGATTTGGAGGAGAGAACGACAAGATAGAGCATGGCAAAACTCGTGAGATAATCAAATACAACGGATGGAAGATCTTGATGACTATATGCTACGACTTGCGCTTCCCCATTTGGTGTAGAAACCAAGACAATGAATATGATCTGATGATCAACATGGCTAATTGGCCGGAGCCGAGAAATAAAGTATATACAACGCTGCTACAAGCCAGGGCTATGGAGAATATATCTTACGTGGCAGGTGCCAATAGAATAGGACAAGATAAGACCGGCATCAACCATACGGGAGACAGTGCAATAATAGACTTCAAAGGTAATTATATGGATGTGGCTAAGCCTAATGAGAGCAAAGTAGTCATAGCACAATTGGACAAGGAAAAACTTGATAAGTTTAGACTTAAGTTCCCTGCCTGGATGGATCAAGACAAATTTAAGATGGAGTTTTGAAAGACATTTTGCAACTTTGCAAGAATAACAATAACAATATACAATTATGACAGAAACAGCGAAACTAATAGCTCAAAAACTACTCGAGGTTGAGGCAGTAAAGCTACAACCCAACAAACCTTTTTTGTGGGCATCAGGATGGCACTCCCCAATATACTGCGATAATAGAAAGACATTGTCATACCCTTCAGTAAGGACAACAATCAAAGAAGAATTGGCCAACCTCGTTAAAAGGATGTATCCAGAAGCCGAATATATAGCCGGAGTTGCGACGGGAGCCATAGCACAAGGAGCACTTGTAGCTGAACTACTAAACCTACCCTTCGTCTATATTAGATCGAAAGCCAAAGATCACGGAATGGAAAACCTTATAGAAGGCGATCTGAAGAAAGGGGCTAAGGTAGTTGTAATAGAAGATCTCATCTCAACAGGAGGAAGCTCTCTGAAAGCTGTAAATGCTCTTAGACAAGCAGATGCTGATGTACTGGGAATGCTTGCAATATATACACATGGCTTTGAAGAGCCCATCAAACGCTTCAAAGAGGCCAAAGTTGAATTGACAACTCTCACAGATTACAATGCTGTCATAGAGGAGGCTCTTAAAAGTGGCTATATTAAAAGCGAAAACCAAGAGATGCTCAAAGAATGGAGAAAAGATCCAGCAAACTGGAATAAAAAGTAACCTCAAAGATTCACTAAGGATATGAATGAATACGTTAGTCAGGTAAAGAAAATCAACTATCCGGTAGAGCGTGTATATGCAAAGCTAAGTGACTTATCCAACCTCAACAACGTCAAGGATAAGATTCCGGCAAACACCGTGACAATCACATATGCAGATAAAGACAGTTGCAAACTAAAGCTAAACCCAATAGGCGAATCTGAAATAAGAATCATAGACCGAGAAGAAAATAAAACGGTAAAATTAGAAGCGACCAAATCTCCTATTCCATTCAACATGTGGATTCAACTCGTAGAAAAAGACGGAGCAACATTCTTGAGACTGACGCTAAGAGCTGAGCTAAACATGTTTATCAAAAAGATGATAGGTAGCAAATTGGAAGAAGGGATCGACAAATTGGCAGATACCCTGGCTATGCTGCCATACTAACGTTAAGGTAAAAGATCTAAAAAGGGTGTTGCAAAAGGTAACCTGCATCGCTGATTTCGGTGTTCCGTTTCAGTCATGCACATCTTAAGTACATTCACTTTAGCATCAACCTTAACCGGGATCTTGCATCTCAGGCTTGCGGAAAAGTCGCCATATTTGCTCATAAATTTGTGAGAATGCTGCATAAAGTGGCATTCTCACAAAATAGAATATTATTGACTACTAAGAGTAATCATAATCAATAGTGAAAGAATAGAATATCTTTCTAAAGACATCCTTGAAACAAAATGATTGGCAAGAAAATAACAGGGCTGATATTACTCTTTATCGGACTACTAACAACAGGATGCCGGCAGGAGATTTATGAGACAATGCCGGAACTACCCGTCAACTATACATTGATGTGGAATAGTCCCAAAGGTCTCATCATACAAGCTCCGGGAAGTTCTGTCGAAGTATCTGAAAGGACCAAAGTTACAGACTATATAGGATTTGGAGGCCTAATCATTGTTCACACAATTGGTGCCACAAACGAATATGTGGCATTCGACCTTTCATGTCCGTTGGAAGCCAACCGACAAATAAAACTCCAACCGACTGATAATATGGAGTACAAATGCCCTGAATGTGGAAGCAGATATTCTGTAATCTATGGAAGTGGAGCTCCCACAAAAGGCCCCTCAAGAATCCCCCTAAAAAGATATAAAGCCATCAGGACACAAGAAGGAGTGTATTGCATCAACTAAGTCAAAGGTCGTACAAACAAAGAAGAGCACAACAAATCAATCAAAGTTTCGCAACCTTGACAAACACCCATAGTAGAAAGGAAAGGTATAACAGAAGATTTACAGTTTTCTCACATACTCCATCACAACCGAAGCAGACTTTACATCACCTCCGAAAGGGGGATTGAGCTTGGCAACTTCGAGAGTAATATCTTGAATCTCTTCAAACTCATCAGCCAAACGATTAAGTATTCTTCCGGCTACATTCTCAAGCAGTTTAGAGGGCTTGGCCATTTCTTCCTTCACCACTTCATACAAATCGGCGTAACTTATCGTTGCATTCAATTCATCTGTCAATGCAGCTTGCAAAAAATCCATCTGAATATCAAGGTTAACCACAAACGTATTTCCAACAACACGCTCTTGCTCAAACACGCCATGAAAAGCATGAAACCTCATATCGGTAAGTTTTATCCTACATCCCTTTTTAAGAATCATGATTTATAAGTTTTGCTATTATACAATCAATTTGTGATCAAGGTAAGAAAAATGAAGCAAAGACGATTATCCTTGTCTAACATTGGCACCCCACATAAGTTTTCTTCTAAGTGTATCCGCAAATGATGCTTTAGAAACCTTCACCGTGCGCACAACATAATCCGCCTTGGTTATCTCGATAGGAGTACCGCACGAGAAGGGATAAGCCTTACCATCAAGAGACAAAAGAAAACTTTCGCTTCGAGAATAAACATGCATAGAAAGAGTAAGATCATCCGGAACAACCAAAGGACGCATATTGAGTGTATGAGGAGCTACAGGTGAAAGAATAAAATCATGACAATCAGGAGTCATAATAGGCCCATTGACAGAAAGAGAATAGGCTGTCGAGCCGGTAGGCGTAGCCACAATAAGACCATCCGCATCATAAGCAGCAAGGTAATCTGTGTCAAGATATGTGTCAATCGTAATAATAGAACCGGTCTCACGCTTCATCAAGGCAACTTCATTGAGAGCATACCCCGTAAAATCTTTTCCGACTTGAGCCTTTAGAAGAGAACGCGACTCAATATTATAATCGCCGCACTCCAGATGACCCACCAAATTGACAGCTTCCGAACAATCCACATCAGTCAAAAAACCTAAACGTCCGGAATTGACAGCCCAAATGGGGATTTCTTTTCGTCCAACAAAATGTGAGGCTCTTAAAAAGGTACCATCACCTCCTATCGAAATGACAAAATCTACATCTAAGGGAATATCGTCATCCAGAACAGAAGTATCTATATCCAAGTGGAGGCTTCTATGAATAAATTCATTAAACTTACGTTCAACAACAAGTTTGCATACCCCCGAAAGAGCAATCAGAAATTGTGATATACTTTCAGCTTGGTCAACCTTATGTCTACTTCCAAAAACGATTACTTTCATAGAAAAATCTCCTTAATAAAGGTTTTATACTCTGATGATAATCTTCTACCTTTGTAAGAAAGCAATAGGCAAGAAAATCTGAAGACAAAGATAATGTAAACATATTTGTCAAGACCGTAACTGCCGAAGGAATGTAATAAATAATAGCAATGACTAAACTTAGTGTAAACGTAAACAAGATTGCCACCTTAAGAAACGCCAGAGGAGGCAATGTTCCTAATGTACTTCAAGTAGCTCTCGACTGTGAAAAATTTGGTGCTCAAGGAATTACAGTACATCCAAGACCGGACGAACGACATATCAGATATACAGACGTAATTGAGCTTAAGCAGCATATCAAGACCGAATTTAATATAGAAGGTAATCCTGATGATCGCTTCATAAAGATTATAGAGGAGGTAAATCCGGCTCAAGTGACCATGGTCCCGGATGCACCGGATGCACTTACCAGCAATGCCGGCTGGAATGTTCTTAAGCATTTTGATCATCTCAAAGGATTAGTCGACCACTTTCACAATCTGGGCGTCAGAACATCCATATTTGTGGGAACAGATTTAGACAATATCACAGCAGCCAAAGAGACCGGGACAGATCGAATTGAGCTATATACAGAGCCCTACGCAGCAAACTATCACAATGACAAAGCCAAAGCAGTAGCCCCTTTTGTAGAAGCGGCTCAACATGCAGCGAAGATAGGTTTGGATATCAATGCAGGACATGACCTTAACTTGGACAATCTGGCCTATTTCAAACAATGCCTTCCAAAGCTCGACGAAGTCTCTATCGGCCATGCTCTTATTGCAGATGCTTTGTATCTTGGTTTGGAAGAAACCATCAAAAGATATCTACTTCAACTCAAATAAGATTTTGACTTTATTCTTAGGTAAACAATAAACAATGAAATTACGATAATATGACCTTTCATTTGCTTCCACTGCTACAAATAGTAAGCGACTCGCTCGTAGAAACAGCGACTCAACAAACAGTTGAAACATCCACCAACAATACAGCCCCCAACTTCTTTGAATTAGCCCAAATGGGAGGGGCCATCATGTATGTGCTTTATGCCTTAAGCATCATTGCTATATACATCTTTGTAAGGAAGTTTCTTCAAATCAGAGCTGCCGGAAAAGATGGCGATGCATTTATGGATCGAATCAAAGATTACCTCCATGATGGCAAGTTGGATAGTGCAATCAATCTTTGTGAATCCACCAATACACCCTCAGCCAAGATGGTTCAAAAGGGGCTATCACGTTTGGGTAGGCCTATGCAGGATATCTTGGTCGCAATAGAGAATACGGGAAACATCGAAGTAGGAAAGCTCGAAAATAGCATGCCCCTATTGGCAACGATTGCAGCTGTGGCTCCAATGATAGGATTCCTTGGGACTGTGACCGGTATGATACAGGCCTTTTATCAAATGGCAAATGCACAAGGTGGTGCAGATATCAGTACTTTGGCAGGAGGTATATACCAAGCTCTTGTAACTACAGTGGGTGGTCTTATAGTAGGTATTGTTGTCTTATTTGCATACAACTATCTCATTGCGCTAATCGATAAAGTTGTAAACAAGCTGGAAACGAAGACGCTCGAATTTATGGACCTCATTAATGACGAAAAAGAATGAGCCTAAAAAGAAGAAATAGCAGCAGTCCCTCATTCAGTATGGCATCCATGACGGATATCATATTCTTATTGTTGATATTCTTTATGATCACGTCCACATTTGTCATACCCAATGTTATAAAGGTCAACTTGCCTGCTTCCGAAAAACAAGACAAAGCCAATGAAGAGATGGCAAGGGTAACGCTTACCCCGGATTTAAGATACTTCATCGCCTATGGCAACGATACTGAAGTTGAGACGACTTTGCAAGATTTGCCGGCACATCTTCAATCCCTAAAAGAACAGCATCCCAACCTTTTCTTGGCTATCTATGCAGACAAAACGGTTCCTTATGAGGAGGTAGTAAAAATTATTACACTTGCGGCTCGTGGAGACATCAAGATTATGCTGGCCACAGACGCACAAACATCAGACGACATAGATCAGACTCTAACACACACAGCGGAGTAATCTCACAATGACTCAAAACAACAGACAAAAAATAATAGCCTTATGCGTCACACTCGTTGTGCACCTCATTGTTTTGGGGCTACTTTTGTTGTGTACAATGAAACTGGTACCCAAAGAGACGACAGAGATCAACCTTGTCCTCGTTAATTATGGGACAACAGACGAATTTGTAGCCGGACAAGAAGAGCCGGCAAGAGGCAATGTCGCCGACAACGAAAAGATACAAGAGACCACTACATCAGCCGAAAATAGCAATCCTAAGTCGCAAAGCGAAACAAACAAGCGCCCTATAAACACTCAAGCTAATTCTCAAGCGCCTGCCATAAAGCAAGAGAAGACCACCGACAGGCAAAAGGAAAAAGCTGAAGAGGCAAGAAAAAAAGCGCAAGAGGCAGCAATCCGACAACAGCAAGCCAACGAGGCTAAAAAGAAGGAACAGCAAAGACAGATAGGACAAGATGTGGCGGGAGCTTTTGGTCGAGGCAAAAACAAATCGGAAAGTCAAGGATTTGGCACTTCCGGCAAAGGGAATCAAGGCTCTCGAACAGGGTCGGGAGATTCTTATTCGCTTGAGGGAAGAAGTATCATTGGCAACGGAGGACGTCCAATAAGGCCCAATTACGCTCAAGCAATTCGCGGGGCTATCCGCATCAAGATAGAAGTAAACGCTCAAGGGACGGTCGTAAAAGCCTGGGTTGATATCAGTGGCACCAATATTTCTGATAGTGGTATGCGTAATGCCGCTATTCAGGCAGCCAAACAAACCAAGTTTAATTCCCTTCCCGGGGCAGCCAATCAAGTGGGAAGCATCACTTACCACTATGATGTCAAATAAACCATTAACTATTTATGTATTATGAAACCAACAATCGTATGTTTAGCAACAGGCTTCGAAGAAATGGAAGCCATATCTATTGTAGATTCACTAAGAAGGGCCAACCTACCGGTAAAAACGGTATCCATAAGTAATGACAGAAATGTCACGGGAGCTCATAATGTGACCATCACAGCAGACACAACTTTAGATGAGATAAAGGATCAAGAATTTGATTGTATTGTACTTCCCGGAGGTTTGCCCGGAGCACACAACCTAAGAGATAGTGATACACTTTGTACTATGCTCAAAGCTCAATACAAAGCAGGTCGCAAGGTTGCTGCCATTTGTGCTGCACCACTCGTACTGGGACATATCGGTATAAGCGAAGGACATAAGATGACTTGCTATCCCGGATTTGAAAACGAACTCAAGGGTGCGACAGTACTCACTGACGGAGTAGTCAACGACGGGCAGGTAATTACCGGAAAAGGTCCGGCTTTTGCTATTGCATTTGGATTGGAAATTGTCAAGTCTTTGTCAGACAAGAAAACATCAGACGAAGTAGCTGCCGGAATGTTGTTATGATCAATAGAAGTGTCTTGAAGTCGGTTTTTGGAATTTATTTCAGAATTGTTTGAGTATGATCTCGTCCATTTTCTGTTTCAATAAATCCAATACCACTTCTTATTCATGAATATCGAAAGAGAGGCTGTATCAAGCATTCAGAATTTGATACAGCCTCTCTTTTACTACAAAAAGGATATTAAAAATGATTGATAGCATCAATGAACCATTTCAATATCTTTTGTGTTATATAAACAAGATACAGAACAGAACACTAAGAATAGAAGAATATTTGGGTATGTTCCCCATCCAATTACAAAACAACTTGAGAATATAGTCATCTGAGCAGAAAGAGGACCAATCGATGAAAAAGGCTAAAACATCTTTCAAAACGAGAATGTATAGTATCGTCAAATCGATACTAATATTACTGCCATTAGCCATTGGAATAGTATCAACCATGGCTATACCTATTCAAACACCTATCAAAATATTATTAGCAACGATTGAGTTATTCTTCTTGACTATCGGGATACTATGGAAAAGATCCATAAATATTGTATTCATTACTCAGATAGCTGTTGCAACAAGCATTGTATCCATCATAGCTACTGTCATCAACTTAAGCCTACCACAAACACAACTTATCCTTTTAGGATTAGTTGCAGTAGTTCTGTTTGTAGGCAGGTACCTTTTCTCAATAAAAGCAAGTGAAGCAGATAAGAGTTCAAAGAATATACATGAAGCCTGCCAAAAATTCTTTTATAAGGTTATGGCACGGATGTGGGCCCAATTATTGTTGATGTATTGTGTCATATTCATTATTGGCATTGCGGACAGCTTCAGGGTTATAGACATTCCGTGGTGGGTAAATCTGGCTCCAATCATTACTCTTGGTATTATCCTTATCAACACTACTATCAATTTAATCATTAACCGGAAAATTTTTAGTGAAGTATGGATTCCGATCTTCAATGCTAATGGGAAAGAAATTGGTAGAACAACCTATTCGGAGTTGGTGATAAACAAAGGATATATTACGGGGTTTCCCGGGATTGTAAGAGTATTGCCCATCTCAAACGGGATGGTATATCTTGAGCATAAAGAACCGGATGAGATTTGTCCAAAGGGTGGATATGACACACCTTTGAGAAAGATACTTACAATCAATTCGGAGATAAAGAAAACAGCACAACAAATCGTCAAAGAATATCTTGGAGACGATAAAGTACACGAGCTGAGATACTTTATGAAATACCTTGTAGACGGAGGAAACAATTCGGGACGATATATATGGCTTTTCTTGATACATTTAAATTCATTGGAGCCAATTATAAGGGGAAGCAAGCCCGTTGACAGTAAATGGTGGCCACTCGAACAAATCAAAAATCAACCGGGAAATGTTATTGCACCTTGTATGAGAATGGAGCTACCTTATATCACTGAGCTAACCAAATTAGCGGAAGAATTAAAAAAGAGATGCAAGGGACTTAAAGTTGATGATAAAATAGGAAATGATGAATCAAAATAATAACGCCAAAGTATATCTAATTCCCGTTCCATTGGCTGAAGGGGATTTGAACACAGTATTGCCAAAGTATAATCTGGATAGAATAAAAGAAATCCATTATTTCGTAGTCGAAAATATTCGATCTGCCAGACGATTCTTAAAACAAGTGGACCGAAATATCGTAATAGACGACTTAACATTCTATGAGCTAAATAAACGAACTGACCTAAACAAAGTGGACTCATACCTTAAACCTCTCGAGGAAGGTCAAGATATGGGAGTGATAAGTGAAGCCGGATGTCCGGCAGTAGCAGATCCCGGAGCTGTGTTTGTAGCTAAAGCTCAACGCAAAGGATTTGGGATTGTTCCACTTGTAGGTCCTTCAAGCATCCTGCTTTCTTTGATGGGAAGTGGATTTAATGGACAAAGTTTTGTGTTTCACGGATATCTGCCAATAGATGACCAACAAAGGAAAAGAGCATTACAAAGGCTGGAATCGGATGCCATCAAATTGCATCAAACACAAATATTTATTGAGACCCCTTATAGAAATAACAAACTGATTGACGAAATTTGTGCGGTACTACGCTCAGATACCAAGCTCTGCATAGCATCCAACTTAACATCCCCCGATCAGTTTCTAAAAACAAAAAGCATCGGAGAATGGCAAAAGTCAAAACCGGAGCTACACAAAATTCCAACCATTTACTTAATAGGAAAATAAAATTTATGATACAGCAATTAGATTTGCCGAAACAATTTATAGATGAGATAAGAGATATCTTAGGTGACAACGAAGCAAACCAACTCATCGAATCAATTCAAAAAGAACCATCTGTCAGCATTCGCCTCAATCCTCACAAAGGGATGAATGCAATGGTCTGGTGTGCCCTACCCTTTTCTGAAGTTTATAACGAACCATACGAAAGGGTTCCATGGAACAGCACCTTCGGGATATACCTTCCCAAAAGACCTGACTCTTTTACACTCGACCCGCTGTTTCACGGAGCGGCTTATTATGTACAAGAAGCATCTTCAATGGCATTGGGGGTATTCAAAAATCACTTGGGCAATAGACCTATAAGAGCTTTAGATCTATGTGCCGCCCCCGGAGGAAAAGCAACACTTCTTCAAGATATTCTTCCCAAAGGCTCTATGCTTGTAGCCAATGAGGTAATTTCCAATCGAGCTGCCATTTTATCAGAAAACATGAAAAAATGGGGTTACCCTAATACAATAGTAACCTCAGCTGACCCCAAAGACCTATCTGAAATTGGTCCATGGTTTGATCTTATTCTTGTCGATGCTCCATGTTCGGGAGAGGGTATGTTTAGAAAAGATCCCGAAGCTATTGCCGAATGGTCGGTCAGAAATGTTGAGAGATGCGTAGAAAGACAAAGAGAAATCATTGACAATGCTTGGAAAATGCTAAAGCCCGGCGGTATGATAATCTACTCGACCTGCACATACAACAAGTACGAGAATGAGGATCAGGTAAACTATATGCTTCAACAACTAAATGCAGAGAAAGTAGACCTTGACACGACCGGATGGCCCGATGAGCTACTAAAAGCAGTAGAGCCTATCAAGGGAGCTAAAACAGAGACTTTTGCAATGCGATTTATGCCTCACCGTACCAAGGGAGAAGGTTTGTTTATGGCTGCCGTAAAAAAGCCTGGTGAGCTTACGACAGAAGAAGAACAAGAAAAGAAGAAAGGATCCAAAATACAACAAGAAGAGATCCCTCTATATGTAAAAAACTGGCTCAAACATCCTGATAATTTTATATTTAGCACAATGCCCGACGGCATCATTCATGCAATCCCCAAAGTGATCACAACAACACTTGAGAAACTACAAAAGATGCACGTCAGACTACTACAAGCAGGTATAGACTTCGCAGAAGTAAAAGGGAAAAACTATGCTCCGGCAGCCACTCTTGCACATTCTATTGAGCTCGATGAAGACTCTTTCGACCGGGTAGATATATGCAGAACTGAAGCACAGCACTACCTAAAAAGGGAGGCTATAACCTTAGCTAACGATGCAAATGTGGGATATATAGTTATCACGTACGCATTTGTACCGCTTGGATTTATGAAGAATATTGGCAATAGAGCCAATAATCTTTACCCTCACGAGTGGAAAATAAGAATGGAACTCAAAGAATAAACTGTCTTAATTGAGACAGAAAAATGGGGCTGTGTCATTATTCGTAATGATTCAGCCTCTAATTTTTTAGCAACCCCTCATTTTTGGAGTTTAACCCAGATTTGTCTTTAGGCGTCAAATTCTAATGACCGTCATTAGGAATAATTTTTCATAATATATTTTATATCACTACTTTAGCGTCTTATAAAAGCACTTAATGTCCGCAGAATCTAACACA
>NZ_JBHSGO010000213.1:0-35809 GCF_042654485.1 Falsiporphyromonas endometrii
AACTATTTGTATACCATAAAGATAACTATTATTAATAACATGGAAAAGACTTAATATAGAGAAAGTTGAAACTTTTTTCAAAAAACAGAAAGGGCTGCGCCAAATGGAATTTTGACACAGCCCCAATCCATCTCTTTTCGGAATTGGATAATCCTTTGAGACATAGCGCTTTTCTCTTTTTTGATTTTCACCTAACCCCCAAATTGTGATATCATTCAGGTTCTTTGTTTTACTGATTGGTGGCAGTTTATATTTTTGAGGTGATTTAAAGAAATCTCCCCTAAGTCCATACGGTTTCATTGATGAAACATAATCATAGATTGAATGAAAAGACTTAGTAGTAATAACTTTTTCCAAAATTCCCCTCATTATATTATTACGAATAAAGATATCTTTTCCTTTCTCTTTTAAGAAACGATCACTTTCGGTCGTTTCATCAAAATCATGAGAATACACTTTACAAACATCATTCCACCCTCTATCCCAAAGCAGGTAACACACACCTCCCTTTATTTCAACATTCGAAAAGCAAACTCGAGAATCCACATAGTCGTGCAAAACTTTTATCCTTTTATCAGAAAGCATTGACATTCTAAATGAATCTAAACCTCTACCTCCAGAGAACCATCTCGAAGGCATAATCATCGCAATATATTGAGGAGAAAGTTGTTTAGAAATATCGAAAAACTTATTATACAATGGCATTGCACTGGCTCCTGCTCCTCCATCCATTATTTGATACGGTGGGTTTCCCACTACAGCTTTAAAGTTCATGTTAATTATATCTTTTTTCTTCCAGTATGTTCCACTTGTTACTTGCTTTACGAACTTATCTTTTTTGTTTGTTATTTGGTTTATTAGGTCATCGAATGCGTGTGCATTGACCTTCACCCCTTTTCTAAATCCTATGAGGGTTCTCTTCGTAATAGACTTTGCCATAGGAGTTTTGCATATTACGAATATATTATCTTCGATAACCTTATCCCATATTTCTAGATGTTCTTGCAATGTTGTCGGGCTGTATATCTGATCCTTGGCTCTCACCCTGTACATTGTATAAGCCATATATAATGGATAAAGCCCTGACTTTGAGTTTATCTCAAGCACTCTTGCGTTTGGTTGGAATATATCCTCTGTCACCTCACGGTGCTCTATAAACCTTGGCTCTTCTATTTCATTTTCATATTTTTCTTCAAAGAAATTATATCCTCCTATGGTATCCCCCAGGTGCATATTTACTACTCTCCAAGGAGTTAGTACGGTCTCTTTGTCCGGATTTCTGAATGTTGCAAATATATCAGTAATGCGCTGTATCCTTTCTTCTATGGGTAGCTTGTCTGCATCCTTTGCCAAGTTTCTTATTCTTTTGGCAGCCGCACTGAATATATCTCTGTCATAATACTTCTTAAACGCATTAAACCTTTGCTTAGACACACCTTTCGGCATAAACTCCTCCCATGATTGTGGGTCTATAAGCTGCGTAAAATTGTCTATTGTAATCTCTTTGTCTTCTTGACTTAGCTCAGCTCCGTATATCATAAGAGGCATTCTGATAGATATTGCTCTCAGTATGGATATTGCTTTGAGTCTGTTGCCCTTTTTCTTTTTGAGCTCATTGAGTCTTTTCTTCTCTTCAGGAGTAAGCCCCTTCTTTTTTTTCTTCTTTTCGAGTTTGTTATGCTCCTCATATTCCTCATTGGTAAGACCTTGTTTGTTTATATCTATATTGCCCACTTTGTGATTTGCTTTGACCGACCCTACTATTTTTTTGAGTTCATCAAAGTCTTTCAACTCCAAATCATTGAGTTTCATCAACTCATCATTGTATAGATAAGTGTCTTGAAACCCATTTCTCACCACCTTTTCGATATATACTCTCTTGAGTTGCTTAAGCATCTTATCGGTGTCATACTTTTTCATCTCTGACCCTTCAATGCCTATGACCGGGCAAAAGTTTAAGAATTGCCCCAAAATCTCTCGATCCTCATCGTTGGTTTTTCCGGCTTTTGCCGATACTTTGGCTGTTTCTGCAAGTACCTTGAGCGTCCTATCCGGTGCAAAGTCAAATACAAAGGCATCTGTCTTCATCTTTCCTCCAATATTTGCAGGTGTCTGAACTCTGAAAATAGTCTGCATATAAGACGATGCCGATGTCGAATAGCTTCCTGACAACATCAAGACTGCAGTCCACTCTTTGACACTTACTCCCGTGGTAAGCCTACCGCAAGACAGAGTAATGGTTTTTGTTTTTTCAGGAGAATCCGTAATAGCCTTCCTGACCATCTCCAAAGCCTTCTGATTAGCTTTATACTCATCATCTTTGTCTCCTTCTCCGGCAACATTAACTATTTCATAATTAGAGAATACCGGATGATTTTTGAGTAATGCGCTTAAGGCTCTGCCTTCTTTTACACCTGGAATAACCCAAAATGAATGCCTGAAGTTATCTCTATTGTCTTGTGTTGTAAAGGGGTAATTATTATCACTATTTAATGATAATAGATTCAAAAACGACTCAATATCCTTTTTATGGATAAATTCTTCGTTTTCATCAACTCTAAAGAACTCTCTAAAGTTGAATGCCACCTCTTCATCAGTATAGATAGACATCAGTCTTCCCAAATCATAGGTATAAATATTCATTGTCGGCAGTCCTGCATAGGGGTTGGGATCTCCCGGATGTAATTTGTCCCATTCTTTCTTGGCTTTCTGCTCCATGACATAGTCCCAGGTATATATTTCCTTTTCTTTATAGTCATCGAGAAGATTAAAAGGTGTGCCGGAGAGCTCTAGTACCTTCGTGTCGTCCTTGGTTAGTTCGTCCAACACATTTTTGCCAAGCTCCGTATTTACTCCCTCGTGAGCCTCATCAACGATGATAAGTTCCCAGTCATTCTTAAAGACTTCATCATTCTTATCAAAATTGCCTCCAACCAATTCTGAGCCTCTTAGATCTTGCATAGATGCAAAATAGATGTATTTCCAATCTTTTGTTTTGCCTCCACTCAATAGGTGATCATAGATCTCCCCCTTATTTTTTGATCCATAATGATACTGTGGCAAATCGAAAAAGATTTTTTGGAAGTCCTCAAACCATCCATCATCCACAACAGGCCTGTGCGTTAATATAAGGACTTTACTCAGCTTCATCTCTCTAACTACCTGAAGTGCAGACAAGGTTTTGCCAAAACGCATCTTGGCAAACCAAAGCATTTGTTTACCCCTTTTGAATATCTTTAGAGTCTTGTCTATAGCCTCTCTTTGCTCAGGTCTGAAAACAATAGGATTTTGACCTTGAGAAATCATATCTGGTCCCAACGAACTTTGACCTTTCTTGACTGCCTGTATGGCATTTTTTGCAGTTTGCAGATCTACTACAAACCACTCATTGGCATTATTGACTTGATCAAACACCTTCTTCTTGATACCCGATCTCAGCAAAACTTCGTGTACATCTTTGTCATTAAATGTCGCAAGGCTCTTATCCATAGCAAAAGCTGCTATCTCTGTATGCAACAATTCGTAGGCAATAGCTGCCGTCTGTGTATACTGATTGATTCGCTTCTTTGCCGCCTGATTAAGTTCTCTGGAATTGGGCAAAAGAGACATATAATCTGCATCTCCTTCATAAGTCGCCTCACCAATCTTTAGACAATCTTCATGTGCTTTATCATTGATTCTAAAGATATAGATCAGTTTGTAGTTAAACGTTTTGACCATAAAGTAGTTGTTAAATTAAAGAATGAAATGGTATGATATCTTGTTTTTCGGAAGACCAGTCTTTGATCTGACACTGCACACCATTGTGCTCACTCATCTTACCTGTTTGGCATCCTATGCAAGGATGTGATTCGGAAGGGAAAAATAGATTTGGCTCCTCTTCTTCATAGCAAGTCTGCGGGATTACCCCCTTGAGTCCATCCATCTGCCACAAGTTCCATGAAATGATTTCTGCTACCTCTTCCAAGATATCTGTCCGTAGCTCTGAAGTTTCATACTTCAGACAAAAGTAATCTATGTAACTAAAGAGCACATTTTCTCTCGCCAACAAGAGATTGTCTCCTTGCCACTCATAAGCATAAGTAGCCATTAGGGCTTGTTTCATCCAATGATGCCACTCTTCAAAATTGGCATCGTGAGTATTTTCATGTACTACTCTAAATTTTCGATCAAGTATTCCTATCCTATCCTTGACAGGAATACTCTCACCCGTAGTCGTATCATATCTGCTGACTATATATGGTGCCTCTCCACAGCAAATCTCCAACCTTTGCTCTTTGACATAGTCTTGCCACCTTCTACCCTCTTCGTTTGTAAACTTAATTGGCTTAGGATTGGTCTTCCATCCATTGTGGGTCTCAACATTAAAAACACCTTCTCTACAAAACCATTCGTTGTCTATCAGATTGTTTTGCTTATTGCAAATCCAAGAAGGACTAAAGACCTCTGCCTTTTCCTTGGAGCGACTATCTTGAAGAATTCTCGATTTGAGGACTCTCGGGCGAATAATATGCCTATTCATTCCCGTAATAAGACCTTCTCTTATCTCGGAAGAAAATTGATACTTCACTCCCAAATCTTCATAATCATTCGTAGCCCAGATAATATTTCTACCTGAACTATGGTCTTTTAGAAGGATAGGAAGTAATTTGTTGTCGTATTCGATCAAATCATCCTCGTTAATATCGACCAGGTCGTTAAGCCACATATACAATCTTCAATATTTGTATTATTAGATAAAAAGATTGCCTACTGACACTACAAGCAACCATACAATTATGACCAAAGTTAGTAAAAAATAAAGTGCATGGTAACTGATTTGCCGACTGTAATTGCAATAGAGATTGATTATTGGTATCTTAGCGTTTAGAGAATTAGAGAAATACTATGGAGATAATCATGTTACTTGCCATACTTTGGATGATGATTGCACTTGACAAGGCGACTGGTCAAGAGGCATGGTATTATCCTTTGAGCAAACATTTTATTTGCTCGGTTGGTAAGAGTAATTATCTTCTTCTAAGAGATGATTTTGGATGGGCTGAGAAGCTCGTTACAAGAGTCATGTATTCGTTAAATAATATTATCTCATCTAATGTTCAAAAACTGACTCAAACAACTCATATTTATATCGAAAACCCAATGTTTCAGGGTTAGGGTATCCAGGCCTTAAGACGACTTTGCCCGTTTTGTTAGTACGAAACGGGCTTTATTTATGCGCTATTTTAACAAATAAAGTCGCGCGACAAGCAATCTGTTCTCGCGCGACTTTCGATCCGTTGTCGCGCGACCTTGACATGCGAAGTCGCGCTACTTCAAGTGCAACCTCGCGCGAGTATAGGTTCAGAGTCGCGCGAGAACGGATTGCAAGTCGCGCGACCATCGAAAAAAAGCAGCCTGAAGTGCGTTTTTAAGCCGCCAACTTGTCCATAAAAAGCAGCCTATACATATATTAACATTCATATAGGACGTTTCCGTCCTATTACTTTTAGGTTTTGTAGCGAATAAGCCTCTTTGAGAGTCCAAAAAGCGTTGTTTTGAGGCTAAAAATAGGCTTTATTATTTAACATTATTTATCTAATAAAGCTCCTTTTATGGCTTCAAATAGCCATTTTGGGCAACGTCGTTTTAGTGAAATTGTGGGGAATATATAGGTCTTTTTATCATTAGCATCTGAGTCTTTTTGATTTCTTCTGTTGCCATGATGAATCCTTCTCATTTGTTATTAAATGGAGTCTTCTTCTTCATTAACGACAATTTAATGACTATTTTTGCGTTATTATAGTGAATAGCTCACCCTTACGGCTCCTAATATTGTATAATTCACAGTGGAGTTTTTGCAAGGTAAAATATTTTGAAACACTTTATATGATTGAATATATCAGCGGTCCCATTGCAGATCTTCGCCCCACTTCGGTCGTTATCGACTGTCATGGGATAGGTTATCTGCTTGAGATTTCACTTACCACATATGGCACACTTAAGGATCAGAAAAGCGCAAAACTCTTTGTAAGCGAGGTGATTCGAGAAGACTCTTATCAGCTTTATGGTTTTACGACAGATGGTGAACGCGATCTTTTCCTCAAACTGACCTCTGTTTCAGGCGTTGGTCCGGCTACGGCACGGATGATCTTGTCCTCTTTTGCTCCTCAAGATTTGGTTGAGGTCATTTCGCTTGGCAAGGTAGAAGAGCTCAAGCGCGTCAAGGGTATTGGTCAACGCACTGCTCAACGCATCTTGGTTGATCTCAAAGGTAAGATTGACTTGGAGGTTACCTATGGTGGTGATTCCGAAGGGGTTGACACCTCAGCTGTTTCTAATCACAACAAGGCCATCAGTGAAGCCACCACAGCGCTGAAGCTATTGGGTTTTGCAGATGCCAATATTCGAAAAGTGCTAAAGACTCTGACTTCCAAAGACCCCACTTTGGGTGTGGAGCAACTTATCAAGCAGGCTTTAAGACACTTATAAGCATATAATATTGTGAAAGGTTTTTCTCTCCATAATACACAACGCATTGTAAGCCTTGTATGTATCATAGGCTTGCTCTCTTTTGTTTTGGGGTCATCCCTTATGGCCTCGTACAGAAAGAGCACCCCGACACCACAAGAGAATAGCCTGCAAGGGAGTGATACGACTCGATATCCGGTGGCAAAAACCTCTCCGGAAGACTATCGATATCTTAATATTAAGCGTCCCATAGACCTTCGTACACCTTCCAATATTGAGACCAAATTTGAATACGACCCTGCGACAGACAGGTATCTTCTGATCACAAAATTGGGAGGCAAACCCATTGGGGCCCCTATTCCTTATACAAGAGTCGAATATATGGCTTATATAGCCAAGCACAATACGCTCAACTTTTTTAGAGACAAAGACAAAGAGGCTGCTGAGGCCCAAGGTAAAAAGGGGTTCAATCCACTGGATATGAATTTTGAACTTGGCCCTGCCGAGAAAGTTTTTGGACCCGGAGGGATCAAACTTAGGACACAAGGTTCGGCCGAACTACTGATGGGTCTCAAGACAAACGCTACCGACAACCCTTCTATCCCCGAATCTGCAAGGAATCATACATTTTTCGATTTTGACGAGAAGATCCAATTAAGTTTACAGGCTTCTGTCGGAACGAAGCTCAACTTCAATATGAATTATAATACGGAGTCCAGCTTTGATTTTGATGCCAAGAAGCTCAAATTGGCTTATGAAGGAGAAGAGGACGACATTATCAAACTTATTGAAGCGGGTAATGTCTCTATGCAGAGCAAAAACTCACTTATCCAAGGAGGTTCTACCCTCTTTGGTATTCATAGTAAGATGAAGTTTGGCAAATTGGATGTAGACTTTGTTTTGTCGCAACAAGAGGCCGAATCGAAGACTGTAAGTGCACAAGGAGGAGCTCAGACCAGGCCCTTCGAATTGAGTGCCGACAGCTATGACCAAAGCCGCCACTTCTTCCTTGGTCATTTTTATCGCGATCAGTATGATAAGGCGATGAGCACATTGCCCTTTATCAGTTCCGGTGTCAAGATCAACCGCATAGAGGTCTGGGTAACCAACAAGAGGGGCAACTTCAATGAGGCCCGCAATATTGTGGCTTTTACAGACCTCGGAGAGGCCAATAAGATTTCCAATCCTCAGATTACCCCTACCGGTGCTACAGGTGATTTGCCTGCCAACAATGCCAACAGTCTCTACGGACAGCTTCTTCAAATGCCGGGAGCGAGACAAATCTCACAAGTTACACAAGTGGTGGGAGCCATTTACACAAGTGGCAAAGACTATGAAAAGTTGGAGAGCGCCAGAAGGCTCAATCCCGGCGATTATACGCTAAACGAAAACCTCGGATATATTTCTCTCAATACCCGATTGGCTCCGGACGAGATCTTAGGGGTTGCTTACGAATATACCTACCAAGGTAAAATCTATCAAGTAGGCGAATTTTCGAGTGACCGCCCCGACAAGTCTATGGACAATCTTTTTGTCAAGCTGCTCAAAGGTACCATCGTCAGCCCCCAATCTCCATACTGGCCATTTGAGATGAAGAATGTCTATTCCCTTGGAATGGATGTAAGGAATATCACACCCGAAAACTTCAAATTCGATATTTACTATCAGAGCGATTCGGCCGGTATGGCTATCCCATACCTCAACGAAGGACCGGTCAAGAATCAACTTCTCCTACGGGTGCTTGGCTGTGACAAACTCGACCGCAAGCAACAGCCCTATCCCGATGGTGTATTTGACTTTGTGGAGGGTTATACGGTCAATTCACAAAAAGGTCTTGTTATCTTCCCCAGCATAGAACCTTTTGGCAAAACACTGGCCAATGCTCTTCAATCACAAAATCTGATAGACAAATATGTATACCAAGAGCTTTATGACTCTACTGCCATTGTAGCGAAACAGATTGCAGAGAAAAACAAATTTATATTTAGAGGGGAATTTCAAGCTGCATCTGCAGGAGAGATTTCACTTGGTGCCATGAATGTGACTCCGGGATCCGTGCGTGTCACGGCAGGCGGTATGACCTTGACCGAGAATGTAGACTATACAGTCGATTATCTGGCAGGTATTGTCAAGATTATCAATCCATCTATCGCTGCATCCGGAAGTCGTATCGATGTTTCTCTTGAGAATAGAGGCTTTCTGAATATGCAGCGAAAGACGATGTTTGGGCTGGACCTAAATTATCATTTTACCAAGGACTTCACCTTGGGGGCAACAATTATGCATCTGAGCGAAATGCCTCTTACGACCAAGACTGCATACGGATCGGAGTCTCTCAAAAACACCTTGTGGGGACTCAATATGAGCTATCACAAACAGTCACAGCGACTTACCAACTGGCTCGATGCGCTTCCCTTCCTCTCCTTGACCAAACCATCAGATATCACCTTCACTGCCGAATTTGCACACCTCATACCTGGCCATTACGAAGGAAGATATGCCAAAGGTTATAGCTACCTGGATGACTTTGAGACTTCGCAAACCTCTATCGACCTGATGAATCCTTATGCATGGATGCTCTCCTCTACCCCATTGCATGATGGAGCCGGAGCTCTTTTCCCCGAAGCTAAGTTGGTCAACAACATCGAATATGGCAACCGTAGAGCACTCCTCTCGTGGTATTATATCGACCCGCTCTTTACTCGAGACAAAAGTTCTCTTACGCCCTCCTATATCCGCAATGATTATGAACAGCTGAGCAATCACTATGTCAGAGAGGTATTGACCTCCGAACTTTTCCCGTATAGAGACGAAAATGCAGCTCAGCGAAGCTATATCACTCCTCTTAACTTGACATTCTATCCACAGGAGAGAGGTCCTTACAATCTTAACACAGATGATATGGGCTCGGATGGCAAGTTTATACATCCGGAGAAGATGTGGGGTGGCATCATGCGAAAAATCGATCAAAGTGACTTTGAGGCTTCCAACATCGAATATGTTGAGTTTTGGATGATGGATCCCTTTATCTACAATGATAAATCCAAAGGTGGAGATCTGTACATCAATTTGGGAGATATATCAGAAGAGGTACTAAAAGACGAACTCAAATTTTTCGAAAACGGGCTTCCTATCAATGGTGATCCGGAGGCAGTCATCACAACGGTCTGGGGAAAGGTTCCCAAACGCCAAGCCAGTGTATATGCTTTTGACAATACCAAAGGAGCGAGAGCAAAGCAAGATGTCGGATTTAATGGATTGTCCACCGAAGAAGAGAAGACCTTTCCTACATATGCCGACTACCTAACCAAGCTTTCTACCATTGTCAATGCACAGACTCAAAGCGAATGGCAAGAAAACAAATTTAGCCCTATCAACGACCCCGGTGGAGACAACTTCCATCATTACCTCGGCAAAGACTATGATGAGAAGAAGCTGTCTATCATCGAAAGGTACAAATACTACAATGGCACGGAGGGCAATTCGGCCGATGCCGGAGAAGATGCCGGCAAGCGCTCCATGGCGAGCAGGCTGGTACCGGATGTCGAAGATATCAACCAAGACAACACACTCAATGAGTCGGAGAAGTTTTTTGAATACAAAGTCTCTCTTCGTCCGGAAGATATGCGTGTTGGAAGCAACTACATTTCAGATAAGAGGGTAGCTAAGGTCAAGCTAAAAAATGGTCAATGGAGTGAAGTCAATTGGTATCAATTTAAGATACCTGTACATGATTACACCTCAAAGAACGGTGGCATATCCGGATTCAAGAGCATTCGTTTTATGAGGATGTTTATGACCAATTGGCACGAAGAGACAACGCTTCGATTTGGTACGCTCAAGCTGGTCAGAGGAGATTGGCGAATTTATGACCGTGAGCTTCACGCACCCAACGTCACACCATCTACCAATGCCTCTGTGGAGGTTAGCACCGTCAATATTGAAGAAAATGGAGACCGCAAGCCAGTTAACTATGTCGTGCCCCCCGGTGTACTCAGATCGCTCGATCCTCAACAGGCACAAAGCACCCAACAAAACGAGCAATCAATGAGTCTTAAGATCCACCGGCTTGCCCCGGGTGATGCCAGAGCTGTATACAAAAACCTCACCTACGACCTCAGAAGGTACAAACGCCTTCAGATGTTTGCTCATGCCGAACAGTTGATTGAAGATGAGACAGAGACGGCATCGGGAGATATGTATATGTTTTTGAGACTTGGAGCAGACTATCGCAACAACTATTATGAATATGCCATACCTCTGAAGATTACTCCTCAAGGTGTGTACAGTCAGAAAAACGATCAAGACAGAAGAATTGTCTGGCCTGACGAAAACTTCTTCAACATTGCACTAAAAGACCTTACAGACCTCAAGGTGGCTCGCAATACGGCTAACAAAAGAGGAGATCTTGAGGCTACTTTTTATAAGGTATTCTCTCGTCCTGCACCCAACAATCAACGAGCTACAATAAGCATCCTTGGTAATCCATCGCTATCCAACGTACGCACGATTATGATAGGGGTACGCAACGGATCGAAAGATATCAAGAGCATTGAAGTATGGGCCAATGAACTGCGTCTTACCGACTATCGCGAAGAGGGTGGATGGGCTGCCAATGGCAACCTCAATGTTCAGTTATCTGATTTGGGAAGCGTCAATGTCAGAGGCACATACACTTCGGCCGGATTCGGAGCTTTGGACCAGAGGCTGTCACAGCGTACTCTTGACAACAACAGGCAAATCAACTTCTCGACTAACCTCGAGCTGGGTAAGGTATTCCCTAAAAAGGCACATATTTCCATTCCATTTTATTATGCCATCACAGACGAACTAATCACACCCCAATATGACCCGCAAGATCAGGATATCCTATTCAAGGACAACCTCAAAACAGCAGCTAATAAAGCACAAAGAGACTCCATCAGAGATATGGGTATTACCCGCAATATCTCAAGAAGTATCTCTTTGACGAACATGAAAGTGAATATAAAAAGCAAGAAGCCAATGCCTTATGACCCGGCAAACTTCTCTTTCAGCTATTCACACAACAAGATTACCAAACATTCTCCCGATATAGAATATGACAATGCAATCAATTGGAATGCATCTATCAACTATGACTACTCTCCCCTTGTACCGCCTTTGAAACCATTTGCATGGATGTTTAAAGGAAAAGAAAAGGACAACAAAAATACCAATCAACCTCAGAGAAGAGGATATGACGATATGATGCCGGGAAGATTTGGATCCGGTATGGGGCAGCCATTCGAACAGAGAGGAGGCAGACAAAGAGGGGGCAACAACAACTTCCTTGCCAACTGGGGAATCAACCTTTTGCCTTCAAGGATAAGTTTGCAGACCAATATGCAAAGGAACTATCAAGAGACCCAAGTCAGGAACAATACACCGGGAATGGAGACAGACTTTAGACTCCCTGTCACCTTTATGCAAAATTGGCTGTGGAACAGATCTCTGGCAATCAACTGGAATCTTACTCCCTCACTGGTCATGACATTTAGATCCGGCACCAATGCGAGGATTGAAGAGCCACATGTGCAGGTCAGCAAGAAATATAACCCGGAGCAATATCATGTCTGGAGAGATAGTGTGATGCAGTCGATTAAAGAGTTGGGTAAGCCTTACAAATACGATCAGACAGCCACCTTGTCTTATACCTTACCAACAAACCAAATTAAATGGATCAGTTGGATAGATGCCAGTGCCAATTATAATGGGACCTATAACTGGGATTTGGGGTCGGAAGATCAGAATGGACTCAGTATCGGCAATACCATCCGCAATCAGATGTCGCTCGACACAAGATTGGGATTCGGTATGATGAAGCTCTTTAGAATGATTCCCTACTTCAAAGGTGTTGAGGAGCGTATCACCAGACCTCGAGACAATAAACCATCAGAACGCAAACCACTTCCCAAGCCTTTCACAAAGAAGATAAGGCTCAAAGTGGATTCGACCAACATTATAGAGCACAATCTACACACCAAAAATATACTCGTTACGGCCAATACACCCGAAGGCAAAAAGATACATATACAGAGTAAAATTGTTGGCAAAGATCGAGTTGAGATTCTCAACCATGACACAACAGAGATCGTAGTGTCTGTCACGCCTATACAACCCAAAGAGATGAGTCCTGGCTTACGCAAATTTACCGATGGACTAAGCTATCTACTTATGTCTGTCAGAGACATATCATTGCATATGACCAAAACATCCGGACTTAACATACCGGGCTTTATACCTATGATCAGGGCAGCAGGTGGCCAAGGACGTACAGATATGGGACTTGCACCGGGTTTGGACTTTGCATTTGGCCTTACAGACAATGGCTATGTAGACAAAGCAAAACGCAATGGGTGGCTGATGAATACGACAGACAATATCAATCCGTCTACCTATTCTACCACTCGCGACTTCGATGCAAGGATCACACTTGAGCCTTTGAAAGACCTTAAAGTAACCTTGACAGCCAAAAGGACCAGTACAGAACAGATACAAACACAATATATGTTTGAAGGTAATCCTCAAACCTTCGGGGGAAACTTCGTTATGACAATTGTTGGACTGAAAGGATTCTTCAGCAAGGCAAATGGCAACAACGGTTATGCATCATCAACATTCTCAAACTTCCTAAATGCAAGATCGGTGATAGCCGAAAGGATTGCCCAATCCTATCAGGGCACAAAATATCCCAATAGCGGAGAGTTTGCCGGAACACCTATAGCCGGAAGACCGGTCAATCCATCAGACCTTACCATACGAGAAAATGCTCCCGAGGTGCTTATTCCGGCCTTTTTGGCTTCGTACACTTCGCTGGGGAATGCTCGAAAGATCGGACTCAATCCATTCCCTGCCTTGAGTGCGTTGATGCCTAACTGGAATATCACTTACAACGGATTGGGAAAAATAGAAGCTCTTAAGAATATCTTTAGCAACTTCACTATCAAACACGCTTATACAGCTTCATACCGAGTGGATAGCTATGCTTCTCAAATCAAATGGCTTCCGGCAGAAGGAGGGACAAAAGACCAGGGATTTATACCTACCACAGCGGCAGACATGGAGCCTCAAAGAGAGCTTTTCGTTGGCGACACCAAATCTCCACTAAGGGCTTCTCAAGAAATTATAGCCTCTATGCCTTACAATATACCGGGCATTACATTGGATGAAAGTTTTTATCCGCTGATAGGAGTAGATATGTCATTCAAAAACGGTATCGGACTGACTACCGAATGGCGTATGAAAAGAAACCTGAAACTCAATCTTAACGCCTTCCAAATCATCGAAAGCTCCTCCAATGAATACTCGTTGGGAATAAGCTATAAGGCCGACAACTTTGCACAAAAGATTGGACTCCGCAAGAAACCGAGAGGCAGAAGAGGCAAGAATCAGCCCATGCGTTCCGGTGGATCGCTGACTACAAGAGCTGAGCTAAGTGTTAACAATACCTCCACTTTGATCAGAAAAATTCAAGAAAACTATACTCAAGCCACTGCCGGCAATATGGCTTTGGTGATTAAGCTAAGTGCAGACTACCAAATTAGCAGACTACTCACTATGAGAGCTTTTTATGACTGGGATGTCAATAGACCACTTGTCAGCACAGCATCATTCCCGATTAGGAACAGCAACTTTGGAATATCATTTAGATTTAGCTTAAATCAATAAGGACCTATTTTACCTTTGTTAAAAACAAACTCGGAAGCAATCATATGCATGCAACCACAGCAAGGAAGCCATTCAGCATCAAAGGCTGCAGATACAGAGGTTGTTTGGCAGAGGTATCTTTCAAAAGAACGAGTTTTTGTACCTTTGTTCGAATAAGTAACAACGGGATTGATGAAACTATATAAATACATAACTACAATAGCATCTGTGCTGACCCTCTTCTCAGCACAACCTGTCTTAGGACAAATCAGCTACCAAGGTAGTCCGTTGCTCACGAGTGACAATGCCGATAGAGTTTCTCTAAGAAGCACAGGCAACTCGTCAGTAGACCTGCCTCCGATAGACAGCACTTTGATCTATAATCAAGAGGAGTGGTATTCTGCTCAACCATTAAGAGGAGCAGTTCCCTTTGCTGTTGCAAGAAAGGTCAATTACAATATCTACAATAGTGGCAAGTTTTATAGGGTCAAAAACAGATTGGTCTGGCAACTGTCTCTTAGAAGTAATCGAGCAAAAAGCATAGGTCTGTCGTTTGATAAGTTTCATTTGACTCAAGGAAGCAAACTTTTTGTTTATGCCTCTGATGAATCGGATGTCAGAGGAGCTTTTACGGAGAAAAACAACAACCCATCAGGGATATTGACCATTGCACCAATATTGTCCGACCATGTCATCATAGAGTGCCAACTACCCTATTCAGACATGCAAGAGATTCCTTCAGATTTCAACTTGGAGTTGACAGAGGTCTATCATGGGTATAGAAGCCTTAGAGGAAGATCTGAACATAATCCGGGAGAGCCTTGGAACACCTTTAAGGGATTTGATTGTGCCCCAAATGTAATCTCACACCCGGAAGTGTCCAAAGAGGCAAGGGCGACGGTTCTAATGATTGTAGGAGGGACCACAGTCTGCACCGGTTCGCTGATTAATAATACAAGGTCTGATGGCAAACCATACATTTTGACATCTTCACATTGCGTGAACGGACTTTTTAGATACAAAAACAACATCAACTACTGCCAAATCATGGCAGCTCACACTGTTTTCTTCTTTGGCTTTGACAGTCCTTCAAAAAAATACTTCTATAGAGGTGTCGAACAAACCTCCATTAGTGGATCTAAAGTTGTTGCTTTGAACGAAAATTCCGACATGTGTCTTCTGGAAATGACCGGGTTGGAACCTCAAGAAGATGGGACTAAAGTGATACCGGCATCATTCAAACCCTATTACGAAGGTTGGAACATATCAACCTCTCCCAAAGGGCAGTTTGTTGGTATTCATCATCCTTCATCGGCAGTAAAAAGATATTCGAGAACCCGAGAGGAGCAACTGGAGGTAAAAGATTACAATGCCGGGAGCCTCAACTGGAAGGGCAAACACTTCTTCATCAAAACATGGGAAGTTGGGACGACAGCTCCGGGTTCAAGTGGCTCTCCCCTATTTGACAATCAAGGGCTTGTCATCGGAGCTCTCTCAGGAGGAAACTCTTACTGCAGCACACCCTATGATGACTTCTATTGGGCCCTGTTTAAAACATGGAGAGATGTAGAAGGCGGTGATTATGATGGTGGAGTCACAAGAAGTATCGGCAAGCTGCTTGACCCGGACAATACGGGCAATACCATTTGTAGAGGATTTGATCCATACGCACCTTTTACACCGATAAGGATAAGCAGAGTGATGGTCTCACCCAACGAATCTATAGAATATGATGCTTCATCAGATCTTATAAAAGGTATAGGCGTTCAATATAACTTTCCCTCCAAGGTAAGGATATTGGGAGCTTATATGGTCGTTCCGCCCATGGAACCACGAGATGGATCTAAAGTACCTCCATTCGATCTGATGATTAGCAAGAGGATAAACAATCAAGAGCAGTGGCAAAAGGTATATCTTGATCAAGCAAAACCTGCAGGATATCAATATCATCTATTAAGTGATGAAAATGTTCAAAATGGAATTTGCTCCACATATGACACAACAGACATCTTTATTCCTGTCTATGATAAAGATAATAACAAGCCGTACATAGACATTGACGGACCGGTAGATATCCTTGCCTCTATCATGGCAAGAGACAACAATGTACTTATGCCGCTTGTCAGACTAAAAAATGATGAGGCAGAAAGACAATCTACCTGGTATAATCTCGGAACTGAAGAATGGACCAAGGCTTCAGATTTTACATCCAGCCCATACAAAGGGAACTACTGGATAGATTTATTGGTACAGCCTATTGGAGAAAATCTCCCCATAGATACAGTATCCAACATAAGTGGATACTTCCTAAACGGTAAGTTCTTTATTATATTTCCGTCCAATGAAAATGTATCTACAACCACCATCCGAGTCTTCAACTACCTCGGTGAGTGTGTCAAAGAAGATCATTTTAAGGGAATTAAGTATAGTCTAAATATGCGTAACTTTCTTCCAGCCAATTATATCGTCACTGTTTACTACAAAGGGAAGAAGTATAGTTACCCTATTTTAATGAAATAGTAATGCTAATACTGATATTATCCACAATAATAAAAGCAATAGCAATAGGGATATTAGTATCGGCCCCAATGGGCCCGGTAGGAATATTGTGCGTCAAACGCACCTTACACAAAGGAAGAGGCGAAGGTTTTATGACCGGCATTGGAGCTACGATAAGCGACTTTGTATATGCCAGCATAACCTATCTTGGGGTAGGCTTCGTTACCTCCTTTATCAATGATCATGAAGATGTATTTACAATTCTCGGAAGTGTGTTGCTTATTGGCTTTGCATTTTACCTGTATAGATCGCGTACAGACTACAATGTCAAGGATCAAAAGGAAGATAACAATCAACTCAATTACCCCAAAACAATTGCCAGCTCTTTCTTACTGACATTTAGCAATCCGCTTATTATATTCTTTTTCATTGCATTATACGCACGATTTAATATTGTACCCGAATACACCTCTCCAATCTTAGGCTATCTCCTTGTCATGATTTGTATCATCATAGGTGCTCTGCTTTGGTGGTACATTGTAACCAAGTTAGTAGACAAACTCAAAGACAACATTTCTGTGATGGGATTGCGCTGGTTCAACCGAATCATCGCCATCATCTTTGCGCTGGTAGGGTTGATCGGTATCATATCTACATGTTTTTCGTTGGCAATCAATGTTCCCTTCAGATAGGTTTGTGTCATCTTTTGTCGCTGAGAGGGTTTGTAATCCAAGCAAAGAGAAGCATAGGCGGGAAGCCATATGACTACACTGCTATTGGAGAAAGACCTTTACCGGCAGTAAAGACATCTCATCTACTATCCAAACAATCGCTATTACGCCTCAAAATAATCCAATAACATCATTGATTTCTAAACTGCTCCTAAACTACAAATGATAGATTTAAGGAGAAATCTTCGTACTTTTAGAAACTGCTTTGAATGAAGAAGCTACTTTGAGTTTATGAAGTAATTAATACAAGAGCTCTGAATTGAAGTTTCTCAGATTGATAAAAGGCTACATACAGTGTAAGATAAACTCGTAAAACTCTTTCAATCAAGATACACAAATCAGATCCGGGTCGCTTCTTCCAAATATGGCAACAGATTAAGCTTATGAGACAATACAAGATATTATGGGCAGATGATGAGATCGCCTTATTGAAACCGCATATTATGTTCCTCCGGACAAAAGACTATGAAGTGACAGCTGTAAATAGTGGATTAGACGCTATTGAAGCTCTCAAGAAGGAGGACTTTGATTTGGTCTTCTTAGACGAGATGATGCCCGGACTTACCGGACTGGAAACGCTTCAGGAGCTAAAGACACTTAAGCCTTACATTCCTGTTGTTATGGTAACTAAGAGCGAAGAGGAGCAATTGATGAATCAAGCTATTGGAAGCAATATTGCAGATTATCTCATCAAACCCGTCAATCCCAATCAACTTCTACTCTCCATAAAAAAGAATATCCACGAAAGGAGCCTCAAAACAGAAACTGCGACACAAGGTTATAGAGAAGAATTTGCCAAACTATCTTCCCAAATAAGTGAATCGATGAGTCTGGAGGAATGGAAAAACCTATATCGAAAGCTGGTATATTGGGATCTCGAGTTGGATAAGTCTGCTCCCGACATGGTTAGTTTGCTTGAGATGCAAAAGGTCGAAGCAAACCAACAGTTTGGCAAGTTTGTCAAAAAAAACTATCCCCTTTGGATGGGAAGTGAAGAGAGACCAATGATGAGTCCGGACCTAATGAAGAAAAAGGTTTTCCCGCTTCTGGATAATCAAGAAAAAGTATATCTCATTGTTATTGACAACTTCAGACTCGACCAATGGGAAGTCGTCAAAGGCCTTCTTGCCGAATATTATACTTTCGAAGAAGATTTGTATGTATCTATCTTGCCCACCGCAACACAATATGCACGAAATGCCATCTTTAGCGGACTGATGCCCAATGATATAGTTCGACTCTTCCCCGATTTGTGGGTAGACGAAGAGAGCGAAGAGGGCAAAAACCTAAACGAGGAACCAATGATTAAGACCCTCCTCGAAAGGTACAGAAAGAGATACAACTTCTCCTACCACAAAGTTTATGATACTACATTTGGAGAGAAATTAGTAGGTAAAGTCAATAGTCTCAAAACATTTGACCTCAATGTCATCGTCCTTAATTTTGTGGATATGATGTCGCACGCAAGGACCGAAAGCAAGATGATAAGAGAGCTTGCATCTACCGAAGCGGCATACAGATCTCTGACCAAAAGTTGGTTTAAACATTCTTCGGCATTCGATCTCTTTAAGAGAATAGCTGACCAAGGCGCCAAAGTGGTACTTACTACAGACCACGGCACAATAAGGGTGAAGAATCCGAGCAAAGTGATAGGAGACAAGAATGTCAATACAAACTTACGATACAAGGTGGGCAAAAATCTTACCTACAAGCAAAGTGATGTATTCGAAATACTAAAGCCGAAAGAGTTTGGACTTCCAAGGCCCAATGTGTCATCCAAATATATCTTTGCCACGGGTGACGACTTCTTCGCATATCCCAACAATTACAATTATTATGTCCAATACTACAAAGATACCTTCCAACACGGGGGGATATCTATGGAAGAGATGTTGATCCCGATTATTACACTTCAACCTAAATAAGGATAAATGGTATGGAACAACGATATGAAATAAAAGACCTCAACAACATCAGAGAGGTAGCCAAAGAATTTATCAGAAATATGGGAGACCGTACAGTATTTGCTTTTGACGCTCCCATGGGAACAGGCAAAACCACCTTTATCAAAGCTATTTGTGAAGAGCTGGGGGTGCAAGATGTAATCAATAGCCCCACCTTCTCGATCATCAATGAATATAGATCCGAACCGTCAGGAGAATTGATTTATCACTTCGACTGCTACAGATTGGAAAAGCTTCAAGATGCACTCAACTTGGGAGCTGAAGATTATTTCGCAAGTGGTGCTCTTTGCTTCATCGAATGGCCGGAGGTAATAGAAGATATTTTGCCATACGACACAAGCTATGTCGTAATGAGGGAGGAAGAAGACGGATCTCGTTCGATTTTGGTTAGAGACAGTAATCCAAACTAAATCTGAAGGCAGCTTCGGATAGTGTCAAGGAGTGGCTTCAAATCTCCCTAATCAAGAATAGTCCATGTGGTTCATGGCACAAAACAAAGCTTATCATAACCCGAAGATTGGCTACTTAGCTTAATAAGTATTAAATTAGATACGGATTCTAAGACGATAAAAGATTTCATAGTTACATCGGAAAAATTAGAAACAGACAATAATATGACTAAACAACAGAAACCATACAAAAGAGTACTGCTCAAACTGAGTGGAGAATCGCTCTCTGCAGAAACCAAACATGGTATTGAAGCCGAAAGACTCCAAGCCTATGTAAATGACATCAAAGAAGCTCAAAAGATGGGTATACAAATAGGGATTGTCATAGGTGGAGGAAATATTTTTAGAGGCGTATCCGGCACCAATACCGGCATCGATCGATACAGCGGTGATCAGATGGGCATGCTGGCAACTGTCATCAACAGCTTAGCCTTATGCTCTGCTCTAAGAGCTGCCGGCGTAGAAGCAGATGTACTTACTGCCGTTAGGATGGAGCCAATTGGAGAGATGTACAGTAAGCCCAAAGCAATGAAGCTGCTCAAAGAAGGTCATGTTGTTATCTTATCCTGTGGTACAGGCAATCCCTACTTCACTACAGATACGGGTGCAGCACTTAGAAGTATCGAGATAGAAGCCGATGCAATGCTCAAAGGGACAAGAGTAGACGGCATCTATACAGCAGACCCGGAAAAAGACCCAACTGCCAAGAAATATAACACCATCACTTATCAAGAGATTTATGACAAAAAATTGAAAGTGATGGACTTGACAGCATCTACACTTTGCCAAGAAAACGATATGAAGATCGTGGTATTCGATATGGACACACCGGGCAACCTGCTTGCTGTACTAAAAGGTGAAGAAATAGGAACAATAGTCAAAAATTAATCAGAGATTATAATTAACTAACTTATCCAAACATTATGGACATAGAAGAACTTATTTCCGAAGCTCAAATCAATATGGAGAGCACGGTAGAATATCTGGAAGAAGCTTTTGCAAGAATTCGTGCAGGAAAAGCAAACCCCAAAATCCTCGATGGGATTATGGTCGAGTATTATGGAGCACAAACACCTCTTACACAAGTATCTACAGTGACTGTACCGGACGCAAGAAGCATTATGATTACCCCATGGGAGAAGAAGATTATCAAAGATATAGAGAAAGCAATCATCGATTCTCCCCTTGGGATTATGCCCGAGAATAATGGGGAAGTGATCAGAATTGGGATTCCACCTCTGACAGAGGAAAGACGAAAAGACCTGGTAAAGCAAATTAAGCAAGAGGCCGAAGAGGCTAAAATCAGTATTCGCAACGCACGAAGAGATGCAATAGATGCAATCAAAAAGTCTATCAAAACAGACAATACTCCGGAAGATGTTGCGAAGGATGCTGAAGACCGGGTACAAAAAGTTCATGACAAGTTTATAAAGAAGGTAGATGATATCTTCGCTGAGAAAGAAAAAGAGGTAATGACAGTATAACTAAAGCCTCACACAAATAGGCTAAGGAAGCTACAGCCTAAAATCTCAATAAAGACTTGTTATTTACAACAAAGATCAAAAGGACTGCATCGAATTGGTGCGGTCCTTTTTGTTGATAAGGCATCAAGATTAAACCACACCACCCTCAAAAACTCCTTTATGGGTATATGCCCTCAACGCCTCTCAAAAGGTTAAAATAATATGCTACTTTGAAATTATTGAGCAACACATTTGAGTAATCGCACTCATAATTCTTCAAAATGAGATAATGATATTGCTTTGTCTGCCAGACATTATCAGAAGATAGATAGAGTTTTTCTATCACGTGATATACAAAGAGAACTTGTCTTATATCCACAACTTTATATCTTTGTAACAGAATTAGTGATTGAGCTATGAGCCATAGGGCAAATAGCTGTTCCAAAGGAACTGTTTTGATATTTTGTTCTTAAAGTGTTGGCGATTATTTTTTACCGTTTCTTATATTTATTCAAGCGGACAAATAGTCATCATAAACCGTCAAAATTGAGACTCAGCCAAAGCAGCTCCGGAGGTTAATAATTGTCTTATAATAAAGTTTAACGAAATGAGAAAATTTGTTTGTACACTGTGCGAGTGGGTTTACGACCCGGAAGTTGGAGATCCTGATGGAGGCATCGCTCCAGGAACAAGATTTGAAGATATTCCTGATGATTGGTGCTGCCCGGTTTGTGGTGCAACTAAGGATGACTTTGAGCCATACAACGGATAATAGGCCGAATAATAGATTATCCATATTGAGATTAGTCTAAAATGAATACAACAAAGGGGATTCCAACCATTTGAGAATCCCCTTTGTTATATCAAATCATTAATTGCCAATAATATTCAGCATGCTATAAACATACTATTACTTGCGTTTCAGCAGCATTACATTATTGGTAATAATAGTAAATATCAATCGAGATACTTTTCTTGATCGAATGAATAAACATCATTTCAATGAATAGGTCGCTTTGATAGTGACACTGGCCGTTTTCTCTTTGCTGCTTGTATTGAACGAACCACCCCAACTATAGTCCTCATTCGAATTAAGACCTACAATCTGAAAGACTCCTTGATCAGCTTTTTGAAGTTTTCCGACATGACTTCCACTTCCCTCAGCTATAACATCTGCTCGCTTCTTAGCATCCGAAGAGGCCTCCTTTAGCATCTCGACCTTCAATTCATTGAGTTTGGTATAAAAATAGTTCGGAGTTTGAGAGCTAATCTCTACCCCATCTTTTATTACTTGACTCACATCTCTTGAGAGTTTGTCAATCTGATCAATATCTTTGGAAGTAACTGTAAAACTTTGCTTCAAGAGATAACCTACAAAAGTTTTGTTGTCACAATAATTGTCTTTGTTGTACTCTCGCTCAAGCTGAATAGCGCCATACTCAACCATCTGAGATGTTATTTTCTGCGCATTCAAAAACTCATTGACCACCTTTTTACTCTCTTCCATCAATTTATAGCCTTGTTGTATATCAGCGGCACGGACCTCATAAGTAGCAGTCCACACTGCAAGATCACTCTTAAAATTTCGTTCAGCCATTCCGGTCACAGCGATTCTTTTGTCAGGCCTTTTAAGCTTAGAAACATTATATCCAAAAACACTCAATCCAATGACAAAGGCACACCCAATAATCAATGAAACAATAACATTCTTTTTTTCCATAACCACTATAATTTATTGAGAATAATATAAATCCAACCTATTTGAGATAAGAACTATTGTAGTACAAAAATCTTTACCCTTAAGTCCATTAAAGATAATAAAAGAATCAAATGATAATAGCCACATAGTCAAAAGAAAAACTTATATTTTCTCCACAACAGCCACCTTCATCAAGATAGGATATAGAAGAGAACAAGGACATCTCAAACTATTTCTTTATCATTCATAACAAATATCATACGATTCCTTAAAAGCCACAGAATTATAATCGGATTAGTACAACAAGCAAGTAACTTTATCTTTGAACAAATCCTTGAATAGGATATATAATGAATGTGTTATAAAAGAACTCTCAATAATGTTCATAAGATTTGTCACTTATAACAAATCAGGAGAGGAGATGATTTTTAGAGTTAAAGTCTCACAAACCCTTCGTAAAGACATACAAAAAGGGGTTGCGCCAACGCACAACCCCTTGTTTGATATATAAATACTTCTCTATTACTTATTAAATCTCTTCTTAAGTACCTTGATCATATCTTCAGCCATACTGTCAAGGTCATACTTGGGAGCCCAATCCCATTCAGCACGAGCACAAGAGTCGTCGAGTGAGTTTGGCCAAGATTCTGCAATACCTTGTCTTAGTGGATCTACATCGTATTCCATTACGAAATCCGGCATCAACTTCTTCACAGCAGCAGCGATATGTTCAGGAGCAAAGCTCATAGAGGCAATATTGAAGCTATTTCTATGTTTCAACCGTGTTGGATCGGCTTCCATAAGTTGGATTGCGCCATTGAGAGCATCCGGCATATACATCATATCCATATATGTACCCTCCTTAATAGGACATACGAACTTGCCTTCCTTGACAGCAGCATAGAAAATATCTACTGCATAGTCGGTCGTACCACCACCCGGAGGTGTCACATTAGAGATAAGACCCGGGAAGCGTACAGATCTTGTATCTACACCAAATCTCTTGAAATAATAGTCTCCAAGAAGCTCTCCGGAAACCTTGGTCACACCGTACATTGTCTTAGGACGTTGGATGGTATCCTGTGGTGTCTTATCCTTAGGAGTATCATTGCCAAAAGCTCCGATTGAACTTGGAGTAAACACAGCACATTTCTTTTCACGAGCAACTTCAAGTGTATTGAAGAGACCTCCCAAACCAATCTTCCATGCTAATTGTGGCTTATTTTCTGCAACAGCCGAAAGAAGAGCTGCAAGGTTGTAAATAGTATCAATCTTATACTTATCTACTGCCTCTGCTATCTGTTGAGCATTAGTAATGTCAACAATTTCAGCCGGACCGCTTTCGAGAAGTTCACCCTTAGGTTCTGCACCGGGGATATAGCCGGCTACTACGTTGCCATTTGGATAACGACGTCTCAATTCCATAGTTAGCTCAGAACCAATCTGTCCTGTTGAGCCAATGATAAGAATATTTTTCATTGTAATATTTATTTGATTGTTTGTTATATTCCGACCACAAAAGTAACTAAACTATATTTAGAATACTAAAGATAGGACTAAAATTTGCTTCAAATCTAACAGAAGAAAAGCACCAACACTTGCGCCGTAAGTACCCGCATAAACATTGTAAGCGGATACACAGTTGCATATCCCACAGCAGGTGCATCATTTGGAGCCACTGTATTGGCAAAAGCAAGTGCTGGGGGGTCCGTCATACTTCCAGCCAAAAGTCCCATTAATGTGAAGTAATTGACCTTGAGAAGTTTTAAGGCTATGATACCCATTATAATAAGTGGAACTACAGTGATGACAAATCCATATCCGATCCATCTCCAGCCACCACCAATGATAGTTTCGACAAATCCTTCTCCGGCACCAAGTCCCACACATGCCAAGAAGATAGAAATACCTATTTCTCTAAGCATCAAATTTGCACTGTGCGTAGTATATGTAACCAGTTTATAGCGATATCCGAAACGGCTAAGCAAAATGGCAATCACCAGCGGACCTCCCGCCAAACCAAGTTTTACCGGCTGTGGAATACCCGGTATCATCATCGGAATACTTCCAAAAAGTACACCAATAGCAATACCCAAGAAGATACCCATCAAGTTGGGTGCGTGAAGTTCTTTCTCCGAGTTACCAATCATCTCTTCTACTTTAGGAAGAGCTGCTTCCGAACCAACCACAAGCAATCTATCTCCCACCAGAATCGGAAGTGAAGGTTCAGCTACCATATCAACACCATTTCGACTCACCCTCGTTACATTGACTCCATACACTTGACGAAGTTGCAAAGCACCAATACGCTTACCGTTGACCTTCCCATTTGTTACTGTAATAAATTTACTTACAAGCTGAGATTCAGTCGGGATCCACTGCTTTCGATCCATCTTCACCTCTTCTCCTACAAAATTGCGAACAACATCCAAAGCTTCAGGATCGGCAATGACAAAAAGGCGGTCACCTTCATGAAGAGTTGTATCACCATGCACTGTACTTATCTTGTCCGCAGCTACATCCATATAGCGAGAGATTACAAACTTGCAATCTTCAATCAAACCATGCATTTCAGCAACTGTCTTTTCAAACAAAGCCGGATTGGTAATCTTAAATGAAGCTGCAGAAACTTCGCGAGAATCATTTTGAGCATCTGCATCAAGTCGCTCTTGTTCTTTCTTAAAGTTGATACGAAAAACAACTCTTAGCAAAATCATTGTCAAAATAATACCTATGACACCTAAAGGATAGGCTACTGCATATCCAAGAGAAATCGTCGGATCTCCTGTACCATGCATATCTTCAAAAGCCTGACCGGCAGCTCCAAGTCCAGGTGTATTTGTCACAGCACCCGATAAAATACCTACCATAGTAGACATATTGAGTCCTGTCAAAAATTTAAAACCGATGGTCAGTAAGACTCCTAAGCAAACAATACCAACAGCAATGCCATTGAGGGTCAGTCCACCTTTTTTGAAGGATGAGAAAAATCCGGGGCCTACCTGAAGACCCACCGAATAAACAAATAAAATAAGTCCAAATTCCTTGAGAAAATGCAGGATCTTGGGATCCATAATATAGCCGAAGTGGCTCAAAAAGATACCAAAGAAAAGCACCATGGTAACACCAAGGGAGACTCCAAAAATTTTGATTTTTCCAAGCTGAATACCTATGGCGATAACCAAAGATACCAGAATTAGATCATGGGCTATACCCGGCCCGTTTAGCAAAGTGCTAAGCCATTCCATAATTGTACTACTAAATATTAAACCGATTGACGGTCTTGGTTAACACAGCAAAATCGCTGTAAAATGTAAATGCTCCACAAAAAAACTGTTTTCACCTTACAAAGGTAACCATTAAATACGGATAAAAAACTTAGCTAAAGCGCTGATTTTTAGCAATGTCAAGCGTTTTAAGTCAATTAATTTACGAAGGTAAGTTATAGCTCATTTTAGATACCAAAACGTTTAGCTTAACAAAAAGAAGTATCAGAATATCATTATTATTTATTGTCATTTACACATTACAATAAATACTTTTTAATCTTATTCTCATTTCATAAAAGACTACAAATACGATGATTCAAAAGAAATATTGAAATACACACCTTTCACATCGTTACAATCAAATCAATTACAAATAGGGAAACAACAAGCAATTTGATATTGTCAAAAAGATATGCATTATCCTACAAATTACTCTGAAGCAATAAAGCAAAAGTAGAAGTATAAACTCTGCAGAAGGCTACTATATTTGGCTTTTTATAAAAGTCTGCATCTATCAAAGAAGCTAATAGTATAGACAATATCTATCAAACTATAGAGCAAAGCATTTGTCAAGAAGCAGTCTTCAAACGTATCTTTGCAACGTAATCAAAACAAAGAAACAAACTAAAAAGAATTGAATATGAAGACTTTAGATTTTATCAAATTAGACGAAAAGAGTGTAGCACCGGTAGTTGAATCACTTAAGCAGCTTCTCGCTGACTTTCAAGTTTACTACACCAACTTGAGAGGTTTTCATTGGAACATTAAGGGACATGGTTTCTTTATCCTTCATGAGAAGTTCGAAAGTATGTACAACGATGCAGCTGAGAAGGTAGACGAAATTGCAGAACGCATCCTTCAGCTCGGTGGAGCTCCTGACAATCGTTTTAGCGAATACCTCAAGATTGCTAAAGTAAAAGAGGTTGATAGCATCGCTTGCTCCGATGAAGCTATGAGCAACATCATGCAAACTATCTCTCTGCTAATCGAAGAAGAAAGAGCTGTGCTTGACAAGGCTTCTGAAGCAGGAGATGAAGTAACTGTAGCTATGATGAGCGACTTCCTTGTAGAGCAAGAAAAACTTGTTTGGATGCTTGTAGCATTCCAATCAGGCAAATGCCATAAGTAATAAGAAGATCAGCTTAGAGACTAAAAGCGCTTCTATATAGCTTAGTCTCTAATAACAAGAATGTTAGTTAATATAGAGAGGAGACTGATAGTCTCATTAAAGAGAAAAGGTTGCACCGAGATGGTACAACCTTTTCCATTTTTATAGATATCAGAGCCAAATGACAACAACAAGGCTATGATATTCACGACATTAATTTCACAAAGAATCTACATTCAGATTGCCTTTGTGATATAGAATTAAACAATCTTCATAAGCAGTTGAGCAACCCTATTGAAAGATTTTACACTACTCTCCAAGTTTATCTAACATTTGCGAAGCAATTTGCCATACAGCAATCCCGGTAGCAACAGAGACATTAAGAGAATGCTTAACTCCAAACTGTGGTATCTCGAAACAATAATCACATAAGTCTATGAGTTCCTGCTTGACTCCAAACACTTCATTACCCAAAATTAAGGCAATCTTGTCTGATGCTTCTATCTTAACATCCTGAAGCATCACACTATCAGTTGCAAGCTCCAAGGCACAAATAAGGTAGCCTTGACTTTTGAGTCTCTTCACCTCCTCTACGGGATCGTCCGACACAGTCCAAGCAACACTATCCTCTGCCCCCAGGGCTGTCTTGTGTATATCGGGATGAGGCGGATGAGCCGTGATACCGCAAAGACAAACAGACTCCAGTCGAAAAGCATCAGCCGTTCTCAACACAGAACCGACATTGTTCATGGATCGTATATCGTCCAAAATCAACACGAGTGGAATCTTTGGCAAATCTTTGCACTCCTCGACTTCGTGTCTGACAATCTCTATTGTCTTAAGCTTTCTCATCTTCGAATATGTTACGTAATCGTTGTTCAAGCTCCTCCATCTGACGCTTTGGGGTGGAAGTCGCTCCACAAATACCTATACTTTTTGGTAGAGGATCAAGCATACTAAGTTCCAGCTCGTTGGCAGAACTCAAAAAGATTGACCTTGGATTGGCAGCCTTACAATGCGAAAAAAGCACCTTACCATTGGAGCTCTTTCGCCCTGCCACAAAAAACACCAACTCATGAGCAGAAGCAAACTCTCCAATGTGAGGTATTCTATTGGATACCTGTCTACAAATGGTATCAAATTGATGGAAGTTACATTCTTTCTGAAGATGCTTGCGGATCGCCTTTCCTACTGCTTCATACAAGTCAAGACTTTTAGTAGTTTGAGAAAAAAGTATAACCGGCCTTTTAGGATCAATATACTCCTCCACCTCTTCTACCTTCTCAATTACGATAGCATCGCCATTACACTGACCTATAAGACCATTCACCTCAGCATGTCCTTTTTGCCCATAGATTACAATTTGGGCATTCTCTTCTCTACTGGAGTTATACTTGTTTCGGATTTTCTTCTGAAGGGCCAACACGACCGGACAGGTGGCATCTTTTATCTCAATCCCCTTTTCTTTGGCAAGTGCATACACATGGGGAGGCTCACCATGTGCACGAAGCAGGACCTTGCAATGGCTAAGATTGTTTAGATCATCATAATTGATGGTGCGAAGCCCCTTGGATTCGAGACGAGAAACCTCTTCCGAATTGTGTACAATATCACCCAAACAATACAGAGTATCTGGACTTCCTTCCAGCTCCTGTTCTGCAGCTTTGATTGCATTGACTACTCCAAAACAAAATCCGGAACCCTCATCTATCTCTATAAGTGGCATCATCATTTCACTATCGAATTGAATCGATCAATAAGCCAAGCTTTCTGCTCTGGAATACTCATATGAGAATTGTCCAAAACAAGGGCATCCTCAGCCTGACGAAGCGGAGATATCTCACGATGCGAATCGATATAATCTCGCTCATTCAGATTCTTAAGTACCTCTTCAAATGTAGTCGTACTGTCGCCCTTTGCTCTTATCTCATCAAGTCGTCTTTGGGCCCGCACCTTAGGGTCAGCGGTGACAAAAATCTTTAGTTCGGCATTAGGAAATACGGTCGTTCCCACATCTCTACCATCCATAACAATACCTTTATCCAAACCAAAAGACTGCTGCTGAGCAACCATTGCTTCACGGACAAAAGGAATCGTGGCTATTGGGCTTACCTTACCCGAAACCTCCATCGTACGAATCTCCTTCTCTACATCTTGACCATTAAGAAGTGTATGCGATCTTCCCTCTTCCGGATAGTACTTAAAACCGACCTTAATGTTAGGCATCGCACACCGAAGAGCCTCTTCATCCAAAGCCGACCCCTGCCACATCTTATTTTGAATGCTGTATAGTGTGACTGCACGATACATGGCGCCGGTATCTACATATATATAACCAATCTCCTTGGCCAAATCCTTGGCCATTGTACTTTTGCCACACGAACTGTGTCCATCGATAGCAATAATGATACGTTTTTGTTGCATAAGATAAAGTAATTATAATTCGTCTCTGGCATCACCCAATGGTATGACAACACCGAGCGAAAAAGATAATGATGATGGATGAAAAGAGGCCACTCCAACCTGTACATCCATAAGAGAAGTCTTAAGGCCTGCACCAATAGAAAAACCACCCAGTTTATTGCCCCCTTGAAGTTTCATGTCTTGCCCGACAGAAGGGTTATAACCAACCCCCAAAAAGAACTTATCATTGGGCACAAATTCAACTCCTAAAGCAAAGTGCCTCGTAAAACGCTCTCCGGAGGAAAGATCTTCCCGCTTGTCTCTCCAAAGACGAGGATTGAGATCATGTATCAGAAAATGAGCCCTAAAAGGAGCATGAGCCAAACGCTGAGACAACCCCACCTGAATATCCCAAGGAAGAGATTCGCGAGTACCATTATAACCCTTCAGTTGAGCTCCGACATTGGTAGCAGCAGCCCCCAAAAGCATTCCAAGATCTTCATTGATATAACTGACACCGACATCGACACCAACGCCTAAACTTGAATAGCTGTCTATATGAGAATAAATCCCCTTAAGAGTCACTCCACCTCTGAAACAATCGGACAAATCATAGCTGTATGTTCCCTGAAGAGCTATATCCGTAGCACTAAAACTTCCCGTTGCGTTGCCATGAATATCATAACCTTGCATTTTGCCATACTGCACAAATCTGGCTCCGGCAGCCCAGGCTCCACGCTCACCTACGAGACCTCCATATACTGCAGCTCCGGAATAGGCATTAGGGATATAATTGAGAAACGAAAACCCAAGTCGACCGGCCATCTCTTGACCATAAAGGCCCGGATTAGAAAAAACCATCAATGGATCTTGAGTAGGATATGAAACCGATGCACCTCCCACCATTACCACCTCTGAAGAGGCCGGAAGGCGTAAAAAGCCATATACCTCATCCCTCCCGGTCATTTGACCATATGCCAATGATGAAAAGGCAAAAAACAACAGTACGGGGCTTATGATATTTAATATTTTCTTAGTCATGTATATATAGTTGATATGCTATAATAAACAGAAAAAGGGCTCCATTTATTGTATCTATCGAGAATGTAACAAACATCAGAACAGCAACAATCTATAATCAATTATGGGTTAAAAGCATATTGATTACCTACATCTCTGCCATTCAACAATCAAACTCGCTGTCATGACGATCACTACTAAGCAAAGGTAGTGATATTTGATGGCATCTTTGATATATGATTATCAGCAATTATTTGCCGATGCAAAAGTGGCTGAATATGTGATGAAGGATGGTATCTGAGGAGATTCTTCTGCCTGTCACCTCCTCTATATGGTCTATACAAATCCTTAGATCGGGGGATAGGAAGTCAGCTGTTATCCCCATCTGAAGACCATCTATCACACGTTTGAGTGCATCCGCAGCTTTGCTTAGAGCTTCATAATGACGAGTATTGGATACCACGACATCATTGCCATTGCCCGGGAGTTTAGCTTTGGCAACCAACCAACTTTTCAAGTCCACCAAATCATCCGAATACTTTGCCGATAGTTCCATGGTCTCGTATTCTTTCCATTGTAGAGGTTTTGAATATTGATACTCTCTTTCTTTGTCCGATTTATTCAAAATAAGTAACATAGGATTGTCGATAGACTCCAAAATCGGGGTACAATTTTTGATCATAGCTTCATCAAGAGCCGACTGATCGACTACATATAATATAAGATCGGCCTTTTTAAGTTCGTCATACGTTCTCTTGATTCCGATCTCTTCAATCGTATCACTCGTATCCCTCAACCCAGCCGTATCGACAAGTCTAAACAAAATCCCATCCAAAACCACCGTATCTTCTATCGTATCTCTCGTTGTGCCCGCAATATCACTTACAATAGCTCTATCCCTCCCCAACAACTTGTTAAGAAGAGTCGACTTTCCCGCATTGGCAGGTCCGGCAATAGCCACGGCCACTCCTTCCTTGATTGCATTTCCGGTCGAATAGGTCTGTAACAATTTGCTTAGACGTTGGTAGATAGAGCTACAAAGTGAAAAAAGTTTGTCCCGATCGGCAAATTCGACATCTTCCTCACTAAAATCCAATTCAAGCTCCATAAGAGAAGTCAACTCGATAAGGCGATCTGCCAGCGAGTTAAACTCTTTGCTATACTCTCCACCAGCCTGCTGGCGTGCCAACTTCAAAGATTCGGAAGATCTTGCCGAGATGATATCGGCAACAGCCTCAGCTTGAGAAAGATCAATCCGTCCATTTAGAAAAGCTCGCTTCGTAAATTCACCTGGCTCAGCCATTCGACAACCTCTATCTATCAAGATCTGAAGAAGTTTGTCTTGTATGTACAATGAACCATGACAACTAATCTCTACCGTGTCTTCTGCAGTAAATGAATGAGGAGCAACAAATTTGGTCACCACCACATCATCCAATACAGCCTCTCCATCCATAATGTAACCATATCCACTATAGTTGGCACTCCACTTCGAAAGTGGTTTATGAGATCGTAATATTTGACTGACTATCGATACAGATTCCGGCCCACTCACCCTCACTACCGCAAGACCTCCTTGACCTGGAGCTGTAGCAATAGCGCAAATGGTATCTTGAGAAAAGTTATATAAGTGCATGAAGATTAAATTAAATCAAGAGGGAAAACAACAGCATCGCACATCAAAGACAAATCTGCTTCTTTGAGACCGTACGATTTAAGATCTCTATAATCTTTCTTAAACATCGTTACAAAAGCCTTGGCATCATTTCCCTTCAAAGAGAGTGAATTACGATACATAGACACAGCCTTCTTCACCTGAGAAAGGATAAAATAGCAATGCCCGGCATTAAGATAGTCACTTGCATCGGCTTTGCCCGTACTGCATATCTCCTCATACAGAGAAAGTGCCTTGTCAGGATGATGCTCTTTAAAAGCGCACCAAGCCAACGGCCTCAGACAAAAAAGATCTCTACGATCTGCTTCAAACATATATTGCTCAAATATTTTGGCGGCCTCTCCATATCGTTGCAAATCCAATAGACAAGATCCGGCAAGCAAAATAGCACGAGAATCCATCTTTAGCTCATACATTTCCATAAAAATCTCATAAGCCTTCTGAAGATCTCCTTCCTGACGCGCACAAAAAGCCATCTGCTTATAGAGCCATTGGGAAGGTTCTCCATTACTTAGTACATCTGCACGCTTATAAAACTTCATAGCAGAAACATAATCTTTCTCTTTCTGAAGGGCATATCCCATCTTTTCATAAAGGGCAGCATGCTTAAACTCATGACACAAATCCTTAAGAATGGGGATAGCCAAGTCATAAAACTCATGCGAGATCATCACATCTGCCAACATCACTCTAAAATCATAATCTGAAACAAGAGAACCTATTAGAGGAAGATTGAATGGCAATGGAGTCTTAAAGACATCCGTAAACTCAGATTTTAGATCATATAACTTGTAAAAACGATACAAACCCTTGATATACGAACGGATCTCGATATCTAACTTACCTCCTTGGGTCTGCTTAATAAAATCGGGCATCTCACGCGATAGCTGATCCAAAGATCCGGCAAAGCCATCCAACATTTGAGATTTGGCTGCCGCAGGAAGTGACTCCAACATAAAGAAGAAGGAAAAGCGATCCGAATCACAAAGCTCTCTGGTAAACAAAGGACCCATCTCTTTCGCCACCGGAATATCTTCACAGATACGACGAATACGCGAATGGTCCATAGAAAATGGTATAAACCAATTACTTACATTACGAAAGAAAAAGTCAGTCTTAAGATTCATAAAAGAGGAATGCATCATATCCATACCCTCCTCCTGGAGCTCGTTAAACTCTCTCAAAGTTTTTTCCAACTCACCGGAAGACTCCATCCGATTTTTCCACTCAGGCTGCTCCCCGGACTTTTCTAAAAGACTGTTGAGATCTTCTATCGAACCCAATTTAGAAATATCGACATCCATATTCTCCATGCTTTTGCGGAGCTTGCGTTGCATCCCTTCCGTCATTCGCTCTGTCGTCATCGACATATAAAAAGACTTGTAGACAAGCTGCATAAGCGATACAATATTGGAGGTATCGGACACAGCCGAAAATACCCCTTCCAATTCCTTTTTGAATAGAGAGGCATGAAGAGGATGGACCTTGAAGATCAATACCAACTCAACATATATACGAGCCAATACTTTTTGTGGAGTAGCAGAATCGATCAGTTTGCTAAGAAGATATTGAATATCGGATGTACACCACCATTCTTTTCGGCCAAGACAAAGAGCAGAGATCAACAAAGCCTGCTCATCTTCAGGTAATGTATCAATAGCATTCTTGTCATCATCAGAAAGAAAAGAAGATGTCCAAACCATCTCAAAAGCAGTCTGAATAATACGCTCGTATGCCGGTCGATCTTCTATCTGCTGTTGCGAACGCGACAAAAGATCGGATAGAGAATTGCTCGAAACCCCCAGATACACTCGCAACTTGCTATAATAAAGATCTGCGCTGCTTCTGGACTCTCGCTGTCGGAAAATAGCATCTGTCAGGGTAAGCAATTTACATTGAAGAAAGTGGATCATCTCAGGTCGATTAGGGTCTTTGAGGCCATCCGCATAAAAAGAGAGCAGGCTATGATAGACCCCCTTAAGCTCGTTTAGTTGTTGCTCGAAGGATGTCGAGTCTGTATAAACCTCGTTATAAAGCATTGAGATTGCAGAGCCTATATCTTTACAATCAATCAAATGATATATTTCTTTCTTCCTATTTTCCATAATCACAAATGTAAGCATTTTGATTCTGTGACGAGTACAAATATAGTGAGACTAAAACAAAGGACAACGTCCATATTGCATACAGAATCACACATGCTTATCCATATCCAATATCCGTCTCTTATTTGTACAAAAACAAATACTTTGGCCAGCATCCAATGATACCTCAATGATAAATTGTTAATTCCATTGACTTTTAGTATCTTAGCTATACAATAAAATAAAAACCATGGGAATACTCGTTTTACTTACCATACTTCTGATAGCCATACGGCCTGGTGGATTTGTCCTCCGGGAGGCAGGAGTATCTCCCAAAGAGCCCGATCATATTTGCACTTTCGCAATCTTCAAAATCAACCCTGCAAATTGCCTTTTCGTGTGGACTGTGAAGCTCGCACAAAGAAGTATTTATTTGTTAAACCTTACGGCTCAAACCAAGGCTCTAAAAGGGGCTCAAACAACACTCATTTATACCGAATTTCCTACATATCGGGGTTAGGGGAATCTGACCCAATGCACACTTTGCCCGTTTTATTAGTACGAAACGGGCTTTTTTATGCGCTATTTTAACAAATAAACTCGCGCCAGAAGCAATCTGTTCTCGCGCGACTTTCGATCCGTTGTCGCGCGACCTTGACATGCAAAGTCGCGCTACTTGGGGTGCAACCTCGCGCGAGTCTACCCTCAAGGTAGCGCGACAATGGATTGCAAGTCGCGCGACCTTACAAAAAAGGCAGCCTGAAGTCCATTTTTAAGCCGCCTTTTTGTCCATAAAAAGTAGTATATACATATATTAACATCCAAATAGGACGGTTTCGTACTATCGTCTTCGGATTATATTTCTATCCAACCCAATTTGAAGGTAAGAAAAGGCTGTTTTTATATCGAAATAGCACTCCGATATATTTACATTATTTGACTAAACATCATCCATTTTACCTCGAAAAAACAGTTCTCTTTCCAACGATCTAATCAGACTATCTAAGATAGATTATTGTCATGCACTTTGATTTAATTCCACCAGCACCAAAAAACAACACACCATTAACAACCTAAAGCCCTAAAATGGAGCTATCGAAGGCAAAAAATCGACAACTTACATAATACGCGTACACTCTGACAGCAGCGATCAAATCGCATTATCAAAGCCATTTTACACCTATTTAATAAAGATAAAGTCAATAGTGTCCTAAACGTTCTTCTTTGAAGAAGGACATAGCATAGTATTCAAGAGGGGCATCCCACTTGATCATCTTGCGCTAAAATGGGGGTATCCCCCTATGTCAATTCAGGCTCATCGGGAGGT
>NZ_JBHSGO010000214.1:0-41361 GCF_042654485.1 Falsiporphyromonas endometrii
CCCGGGCGGACGCCAATCCCCCCGGTGTTTTTCATGTCCGCCTGACGGATGAACAAAACAATGAAATGAAATGATTAATTTTGACTCAAAGATAAACCTCCTTTACACACTTTTTGGGATACTACCTAAAAGATGATTTTATAAAGAATTACTGATAAAAATCAAGCCATATGCCTAAATCGCATTGAATATTTGAAGCTAAGACAAATCTAGGTTTATGGATTGGGATACAAAGGATTGTAATTATCGATATAAATGGATGCTTCTTCTAATCTCACATTATGAGACTGTCTTGTTATCATCCAATATCATGTTGATGATTTCTTGAGCCATTTCTTGATCTTTTATTCTTATTGCAGATTCTTTTTCGGATGATTTGTTGAGGTAATTGATATTGCCATACCATACGATTTGATTATCGATGATGGTAGCATTGATATTGATTGGATGATTTGTTATGTAGTTGGTTCCTAATGCTTGGAATAGATTTAGGAGCAAAGTTGTATTTGTAATTATAGTTGTTTGTATACCTCTAAGATTAGCTTCTTTGATTGTTTTTCTAACCTCTTTTGAATAGTAGGTACTTATTTTGGGGCTTACAATGACGATCGTTTTGTTTGCATGTTTAATGTCTTTTAAAAAAGCGCATTGATAGTTTGTTCCATTGAAGATACTGTTAAGTAGCTGCTCCTTTTGAGTCTGATCTCTATTGAAGGTTTTGTATCCGATGGCTTTATATGTAGAGATTCTTTTTTTGTACATGTTTTCGCAAACCGGTATGTGAATATCTACATAATCATATATGTAAACATAGCAAAACTCACAAGTAGCTATATTCCAGCAAATTGGGATAACAAAAAAGAAAAGTTGGTAACGATAAGGAAACCAGCGATGTTCTATATTCTTCCCTGTTTTGCATTTTCAAAGAATCGCTTTTGAATACGACAAAGGTAATATTATCTGTGGAGAAAGACGAAACTTTCTCCGTTTTTCTTTTCTGACGGCACTCTATTCAGACAGCTGATTCTATTTTTCATCTTATAGTTCATTGTTGTGGCAGTCTTACTTGTGAAGACTGCCTTTCATTTTTTTTCACTCTGTCCTCTGCAGTGTTCCACTCCACATTCTACTCTATGTATTCGCTTCGGGATCGGTCTTCGTTCTCTTCGGCAAAGGTAGTTCCGGTGTCTGACGGGCAAAAAGGTCAAGCGGCAAGCCGTTAGGACAACAATCTCCACACTTCATTCTTCAGGTAGTATTCTTGCCCTAAACCTTGTTGTCCTTGCCCCCTACCTTTTTATCGCCTTGAAACGAAAACGACCGACCCGACGGAAATACGCAAAAAAAATGTCGGAAACGAGAGGACAGAGAAAAAGAAAAATGGAAACTCAACTCCCTCACCTCAAGAATCCGCATAAAATCAAAAAATCAGACAAGATGAAACTGAGATACAAAATATCAATTTGGGTGGCTCTTGCACTTGTAGGCTCTCTCCTTTGGGGCGGAAGCGTCTGGCTTTGGCTGGCAGGGATATGTGCAGGGAAATTCCTCATTCGGCTACTCCTTTCCATCGCTTTGGCTATCGCAATGTACATTCTGACTTATGCCCTCATCATCGGGGGAATACTTTGGTTACTCATTTCTTAAACAGACAGATATATGAAAAGAAGAAGCAAGACAATCGCACAGCAATGCAGATACTACGAGGTAGATAACATCTTCGAGTATATGGTATCGGTTTACCTCAATGGAAATATATCCGCCTTTGGGGAACTATACAAGGAACTCAATCGGAAAGACAGAAGGGAGTTTATCACCTATCTCTTTTCAGAGGTTGCCCCTACCCATATCCAAGAAATCATTTTAGCAACAATCTAAACATAGAAACAATGGAAGCATTCAGATTTTACCAAGACCGAAAGGTTACTTGTTGGGAACGCACCCACTTTGAAGTAAGCGCAGGAAGTTACGAGGAAGCCGTTGCCCTTGTCAAATCGTGGCAAGGTGAGGATGTACTCTGTTTTGAGGACAACGAGAAAGTCATCATCACAGACGGAGAGACCTTATTTGAAACATCGGAAAGTCTATCCGTAGAGGACAATGACGGACAACCAACAATAGAGGTCTTTGGAGAGTACGGAGAAGACATCATCAATAATAAACCCGATAACACCGAACAGATATGAGAACGGAAATAAGAACATACGAAGTATATAACCTCCACGAACTGACAAGAGAGGCACAGACAAAGGCACACAGCCATTGGGCAGAACATTACGACTATGCTTGGGACAAAGAAAACCGAAAGACATTGCAAGCCTTTGAACAGATATTCAATATCAAGGTGGACAGATGGTCATACGATAGTTGCACCTATTGGTATCGTTTCACTTCCCATTACAGCGAGGAGGAAGACAATCTGAAAGGAACAAGACTCCTGAAATATCTTGTCAATAACTATTGGAACGACTTGTATATACCAAAGACTTATTGGAGCAGAAACTACAAGAAGAAACGCAAGAGCCGTGTATTTGTTTCGGACGATTGTGTGCTGACGGGCTACTATATGGACTATGAGATATTACAGCCTATATATGATTTTTTGAAATCCCCCGACGACACCACCCTTTACGAACTTATGGACAGGTGCTTGGACGGCTTTTTCAAGGCTTGCAGGGACGATATGGAATACCAACTTAGCGAGGAAGCCTTTGCCGAGAGTTGCGAAGCAAACAACTACGAATTTCTATCCAACGGAACATTATTCAACTGATTAAAATATCAACCACAATGAAAGGTACAGAACATTTTAAGGACGTTATCCAAAACTATTTGGAAACGAGAGCATCATACGATGAACTCTTTGCAGAGAGTTTCCGCAAGGAGAACAAGAACATAGATGAGTGCATTACCTACATCTTGACGGAAGTCCAAAGAATGGGATGTGCAGGTCTGTCCGATGAGGAGGTATATTCCCTTGCCGTCCACTACTACGATGAGGATAACATCGAGGTGGGCAAGTCCATCAACTGCCAAGTCGTGGTAAACCATACTATCGAACTTACAGAGGAGGAAAAAGCAGAAGCACGGAAAAAGGCTGTCAAGCAATACCAGCGTGAGGAACTTGCCAAGATACGGAACCGTAATGCAAGACCAAAGAAAGCGGAGACAACGGAAATCGCATCACAGCCCTCACTGTTCGAGTTTTAACCCCTAAACAACAAAAGGATATGGAAGCAATGGATTTGAATGAAGCACGCATCTATGTAGGCACTTATGCCAAGTACAACAACGGCTCATTGCAGGGCGAGTGGGTGGAACTTTCAGACTTCTACGATTGGGACAGCTTTATGGAGCGTTGTGCCGAGATACACGAGGATGAGGAAGAACCCGAGTATATGTTCCAAGCGTGGGAGGAAATACCCGATGGTCTGATAGACGAAGGGCATTTGGAGGAAAACGTCTTTGAACTTCGGGACGAGTTGGACAGACTGAGCGACAAGGAGCAAGAAGCCTTTTGGGTATGGGCGGACGGCAACAACGCACAATTCACCCAAGACGCATACAGCCTTGTAAAGGCTTTCCAATCCTCCTATATAGGCAGTTATGCAAGCAGAGAGGATTTTGCGAAGGAACTCGCAAAAATGGAGAATGAATTACCCGATTTTGCACTGATATACTTTGACTTCTCCAAATATGCCGATGACCTTTTCTGTACGGACTTTTGGTATAAGGATGGCTATGTATTTCGTAACGAATAAAGCAAGAAGGACAGATTATGAAACCGAGAAACAAATATGAGAAAGCAGTACTTGCCGAGAGCAAGAACCTACGCCCGATAACTAAGACACAGAGCAAATGGGCATTCCGTGAATGTATAGACCATTTCGCCTACCGCCTACCCAAAGGTCGTACCACGTGTATGGATTGTGGGCATAATTGGACAATGGAGAAGCCAACGGACACTTGCTCTTGCCCTCATTGCAGGGCAAGGTTGCAAGTCAGGGAAACTTTTGAACGTAAGATAAGGCAGAAGCAGTACTTTACGATACTTACCATTTGTGGAGAGTATCAAGTGCTAAGAATGTTCCTGCTTTCTGTGGAGATGGAGAAAGGTTGCAAGGCATCATCATACACGATTGAAATAGGTCAGTATTGGTGGAACGCACAAGGTAGAAAGACGATTGTTGCCGTTCAGAGAGTATTAGGCAGATATATCGACACCTTTTCCTATTGCTCGCCTATGGCAATCCGCAACGACAACGAAGCCTACCGCCATATATCATACTCCCCGATATATCCTAAGTTCAAGGCTACGGAAGCACTCCGCAGGAATGGATTTGAGAATGATTTTCACGGCATCGCACCAACCGTTCTCATTCCTGCCCTATTGTCCGACAGCCGTGCGGAAACATTGATGAAAGCAGGTAGAACCGAGCATCTGAAATACTTTCTTGACAATTCGAGTGCATTTGACGCTTGTTGGCAGTCCTATAAAGTCGCCACTCGCAACGGCTATGAGATAGAGGACATTTCGATATGGTGCGACTATATGGATATGCTCCGCAGATTGAATAAGGACATACACAGCCCGAAGTATGTTTGCCCCACCGACCTGCATAGGGAACACGACCGCAGACAAAACGAACTTCGCAGACAAAGGGAAAGGGAAGAAAAGGAGAAGAGACGCAAAAAGGCAATGGAGGACGAAAAACGTTTCCACGAACTCAAATCAAAGTTCTTCGGTATCTCATTCACGGATGGCACAATCCAAGTCCACGTCTTGGAGAGCGTGCAGGAACATTTGGAGGAAGGAGTGGCAATGCACCATTGTGTATTCGATAGTGCCTACTATCTCAAAGAGAACTCACTTATCCTTTCGGCTACCATTGGGGGCAGACGGATAGAAACCATAGAGGTCAATCTGGACACGCTCAAAGTGGTGCAAAGTCGTGGTGTGTGCAATCAAGACACAGAATATCACGACCAAATCGTGAGCCTTGTCAATGCCAACAAACGGCTAATCCGTCAGCGAATGAGACAAACGGCATAAAGTATAAACCATAAAACTATCACAGCAATGAAAGCAGAAATAGAAAGCATCGTATGCAATTGGGCAGACGAGATACCCCATATCCTTGTAAGGGTGATCAATGCCATTATCCTATCTGCCAATGAAGAGGAACTAAGGACTGCCATCAAGCGGATAGCCGAAGAAACGGAACTTGACAAGTTCTTTGCATACGGCTATGGCGCACACCATTTTTGACTTACCCACCGCAGGTTATCCAATGGAGAGCCAAAGGAATACAGATTATTAAAGGTTGAATTTTGAGAATATGAAGAAGAGAGTTTACAGAATACGGACACAATACATCTTCGAGGGAGTTTTTGAAGTGGTTGCCGAAAGCAGGGAGGAAGCACGGCAGAAAGTTCGGCAAAATTGTGGTTTGGTAATGGGTGGAAACATTCACAGCACTTTGCCCGATGAGGAAATCAATTGGGCTTTCTCCACTCACCCCGATGTAAAGACGGGACGAATAACCATTCAAGAAAAACAAACAGAGTAAAGCGGTCGGCAGATTTGCCGACCGCTCCTTTCTTTCGTGAGCTTCGAGCGGACAAAGAAAGGAGCAAAGAAACCCCGATGAAAAACACCTCGTTACTTTTGACAGTGAGTTGAGACGGCTCAAAAGTAACAAAAAGCCATAGTTAAACCTCCATAAAAACAAGGCTTTTACTTCGCAACATTCGAAAGCCGTTTTTGCTTTTCAAGCAACTCATTTAATGTCAATATCAGAAACATTATAGTCTCGGATATGGTTCCGCGTATTCATAGTGAGAAAATCGAATAAAACAGACAGGAAACGCCCCTTACAAGCCGATAAAACTTACAAGGGGCGTGCTTCGTTAATCAGGGTATATAAAACAGGGCAAACTCCACCTTTCGCCGTTTGACAAGATCTCTGAGAACTTTACCCTTGTATCGGCAGAACGAGACATATTCACGGTAAATATCCCTATCGCCCGACTCCAATTTCCGGACAAGGCGACACTTCGGTCGCTTGCCACTTCCCAAGAGGCGATACTCGCCTACATTGTAGGAGAGAACGGTGAGCAGGAGCGCATCTTTACCAAACCTTTGGAACGAAGCAAAACGCTTCATCAGGTCTGCCCGAAGCAGGGAATCCGCCTGCCGTTCCGTCATCGCCGCCGTGAACCGTTCTCCGGGCAGAAGCCGATGCCCATAACCCACATAGGGATAATCCTTCCAAGAATGTAAGCCCTCGAAGTGCTTGATGCAGACAACGGCACGTTCGAACGGCGGTAGTGAGAAGAGAGCCTTTCCGCCCTCCTGAGCGGAAAGGCGGAAGCAGGATAGGCAGACGAGGTAGAAGGCGAGAAGTTTACTTCTTGTCCTCATTCGGTTTTTCCTTTTCCTCGTCCCTTTGGCTGTTGAATTCAAACGAGAGTTTTGCCCTCTGTCCGAAATTATCCTCCACATACACGTCTATCGTCTGTTGGTCAGTAGAAGCGGAGGTATAATACAGCCTGAACTCCTCTTTCATGAGCGGATAGCGGTCATTGGCTTTGAAGACCGTGCCGTTATCCATCTTCAATCTTCCCTTGCCGTCAGGCTGAAAATACCTTATGGTGTAGTGGGTGTCGGCAAAGTTTCCTTCCCTTTTCAATGTACAGCGTATCTCCGCCGTCTGTCCCTTGACGATGTGCTTCTGCACCGGCATCGTCTCTACCGTGAATGAATATGCCTGCTGAATATCCAACTCGTGATTACAAGCAGATAGACAAAACCCCACAAGGGCAAGCACTCCCATTACCCAAATCGTATTCAATATTTTCTTCTTCATTGTTCGTTATCGTTTTGTTGTTATACATTGTTCTCTGCTTTCTTGGAAAGCAGAAACTCATTCAAATCCTTATGGTTGTCATACAGGGAGGAACGGTCGATGACCTTCTCCCCGAAACAGTCGTGCAGCCTTTGAAAAGTCCTTCGCCCCGCCTCGTCATTGTCGAGGAAGCAGTCAATTCTCTCATAGCCGTGCAAGGCTCTTACTGCCTTCTCCACATTGGAAATGGAATTAAGCACAAGCCAGTCCGAAGCAATGATGCCGAGTTGCATAGCCGAGAGGTAGTCCATAAAGCCCTCGAATATGGCACATACATCCGAGCCGTTACGCTTCAGTGAAATATCTTTCGGCGGTATGCAGCCCTTGAAGAATCGGTTGCGCAATTCCAATCCTCCAGCCTCGTTACGGAATCCGATGGCATAGTACCGTTTGCCATGCATACGGTATCGAACCTCCTCGCAGTTGGCTATGGCAGTATCGGCAAAAATACCCCGTTCCCTCAGATACCCCAGCAATTTGCTGTCCTGTAATGGACGTACCCAAATGTCCTCGAATACGGGTTCTTTCTTTTCGCTTCTTTGCGATTGTTCCAAAGCAGGTAGCGGACACATTCCGCTCTTTGCAATGAAAGCCGCCCGCAGGAGGAAATCCTTGCTTCCGATAAACTCTCCTGCCAAGTCGAAGATGTCGCCCCCTTTGCCCATCCCGAAATCGAACCAGACATTCTTGGCGCTATCGACCTTGAACGAAGGTGTCCGTTCCGTGCGGTAAGGGGCGGAATACCACAAGGCGTTTCCTTTCTGTTTGGTCGGATGAATCCCCATTGCGTTTAGGAAGTCCGCAATGGGAATTTCTCTCATCTTCTCTACCTCCATCATCAGTCAATCATTATTTTCAGTCCGACACCGTATTGCGTATGAAAACGCCCCGTGGAGCTTCCCCACAGACAACGCTCCCTGCCATAGAGCAGCAACACCAACCTGTCCGTCAGATAGATCTCCGCCTGCAAGGTGACGGCTCCGCCATAAAGAAAGCCGTCCTTATTGCGTAGTGTAGCACCGTCAAAGAGCCGTTTCTCTCCGCCATTGACCGTCTCATATCCCACCAAAGCGGAAACACCTGCGGAGAGGAAGAAGGTCTTGCTCCCATCCGAAAGCACGCCAAAGAAGAAACCTCCCTCGCCCGTGAACTGTTCCACAGGGATACGGCTATCCCGATAAGGATGGTATCTGCGGAGATACTCCGCCCCGAACACCCATTGATGTCCGCCTTTCGTGTAGGTGGCAAGCGAAGCCCCAAACGAATAACCCGTCTCATTCTTGGAAGAGGGAGAATAAAAACCGTCCGCCATACCTGTGGTAAGGCGTATGCCCTTCATCTTGGGCAGACAGCGTTGGGCGTGCGCCTGCCCCACAAAGAGGGCAAGCATCACGGCAAGCAGGAAAAACAGAGACTTTCTCATACTACTTCACTTTGAGTTCGTCAATTACTCTTGCACGAACAAGGTCTTCGTTCTCCACGACAAAGGACTGGTGTCTTCCTCCGTTCTTCTCATGCATCTCCACAATAAGCTGCTTGTCATCGGGGATGGTGAACTTCTGGAGTGTGAACACCGTGCGTTCGCTCTTCTGCCCCGCCACGCAGGTGATGTAATTGTAGGCACGCAGCGGAAGCAACACCTGCTCCTGCATGGCGGTCTGTTTGGCGACCTTCTTGTCCACGATTTTGAACGTGATGAAGTCGATGTCGAACGGCACGTTGGATTTGTTGCGCAGTTCCGTATGGAAGTACAGCAGTCCGTTATGCGAGTACAGCCCTTTGAGCAGGTACTGAATGCCGAAGGACTTGCTGCCAATGTGTTTCACCGTCCGCCTGTCCTCCTTGTGAATGGACTTCATAATGAGCCGAACCAGCATCGGGCTTTCGCTGCCGAGTTCCTTGAGATAGACCTCCATCGCATTGTTCGGACGGTTTACGCCCTCCCCATCGTGGATGAAGTCCGTCATTTCCACATTAAGTAGTAGTGGCTCGTTGGCATACTTGACATTGAATGTGTAGAATGCCCCGTCTTCGGTAATGACACTCATGTTCGTCTCTTCACGGAAGTCCTTGACTGTCGCTTTCACACGGATAACGTTTTCCGCTCCGTCCGCCTTCCCCGCAATGAGGTTGGGCGACCCCAGATCCACATAGCGCACGGCAGAGGGGAAGATGATGTGCACCGTCTTGTCGTAGGTGATTTCCAAGCCGTGGGGCGGTATCATCCGCTCGAAGGCAATCTTGCGGGTCAGCCCCTGATAGAGGTCTCCCATTGAAGTCGTTTCCTGTGCGTTGGCACAGACTGCGCCCAGCATCAGGGCGATGGCTAAAACTATTCTTTTCATTTTTACTTTGGATTAAAGTGGTGAATAATAACTTTGAATTACTTGTTTTCAGGTTGGTAGAGCAATACCTTGTATCCTGCTTTGAGATGCACCTTGACGGTGCGCATCTTCTTGGCGAAATATTGCGAAGTTCCCTGTATCAGCCCCTTGCCCAAGTCGGCGGCAAGCTGTGCGCCCGCATCGGTGGAGATGTTCACGCTACTGCCCACGGATGTCCCCATGTTAGCGGCAATCTCCTTGGCGGCACTGCGCTCCATCGAGCCGGGGATGAATATCCCTGCCTGTCCGTCCGTATCGTACACTGTCAGCTCTATGGGAATGATATTGCCCTGATATTCCAGTGAAGAGATGAGTACGCTCAGGCGTTCGCCCTGTATCTTCGCCACGCCGACCACCGAGGTGTTCCGAGGGATTTCCTTGCCGGATACCAGCATCGGCTCCAAGAGACGGAAACGTACCGTTTGCCCGTCCGTAACCGTCTGCCGGGTATGCACACAGGCGGAGATGGTATTCTTCTCCGTCAGCGGGGCTGTTCCGATGGCGGTATGGAACATATAGTTTCTATCCTTGACATATTCGGAGCGGAAAGTCGAGTCGCTCATCGGCTGCGCCAGAGCCGACACCTCTTGCTCGCTCACAGGGGCAACGGGAAAGGCTGTCGCCTTCCCGTTTCGGGTGGTTGCGACCGCTTTCCTTTCAGAAGCCGTTTCCCCGTCCGATGCCGATGTCATACTGGAAGAGGGCTGTCCACTGCCCGACGGCATATACTTTGCCGCCAACTGATAGGACTTTTCAAGCAATGCCATCTGGTCGTTCACGGTTATGGCAGGCGACTGCTGTTCGCTACTCATACGGTTTTCCAACTCTGCCAATCGGGCACGCAGTTCCTCCTTTTCGGGGTCTTCCCTCGGTGCTTCATAGAAACTTCCGAGCGTGCGGTTGATGTCTTGGTAGGCTGATGCAGAGGCATGAAAGCCGTCTTGCGGAGCAGTGGCACGAGAGCCGAAGCCGTTATCTCTTTCCGATGCGTCCGTCTTCAAAGCCAACTCTTCGGAACTCTGCACCGGTAGTTGTCCTCCTGTCATTTCCCCGAACATGGAACTGAGGCTTTGCATCGCCTGACTTCGTTCCTGCTCCTTCTGTTCCATCATCTCCTTCTCGTAGGCTTTCTTCTTGTCGCCGATCAGTTCGGCTGCCATCGGGTCGGGCATTTCCGTATTGAAGCCCTTTGCCTGTTTCTCTTCTTCTTTCTCCGATGGAGCGAAGATGAGCCACATGGAGCCTGCAAAAAGCAGGAACATCAGGGGATAAATGACAAACTTCTGTCGCCTTTGTCTTTCTTCCTCCGTCAGCTCAGGCGAGGTGCTCGTGTCGGAGGCTGTCTTTCTTTTGAATGGGAACATAATCGTAATACTTTAATAGGTTGATACTGTCTTGCGGATAGAGCCGCCTTACTTCAGGGGCTTCTATATGCTTGATTGCCGGTAGCGTTTCCTCTTCGGAGTCTCCTTCGGAAAAGATATGGTACAAACCGTTGAAGAAAACATAGTTGGCAAGGAAGGCGAAAAAGAGAAGCATCGTCAGGACGACATACAGCCTCAGGTGAGTGGGGATGCGTCCGCACAGGCGGCGGAGTCTTGCCTCCGCTCCCTCCTGCATCATTCGGAACAGACTTTTCTTTTTCATCGCTTACGGGTACTGATGTCCTTGTTCTCCACAATCTCGAATCCCTCGATATTGAAGCCATTCGGATTGTCATCGCTGCGGCTCGTATTGAGCAGGCGACATACGGTCACGAGACTGCGCTCGGTCACGTTGGTGGCACGGATAATCATCTGCCGGGCATGCGTCCGTACCGCATAGGGATAGCGGTCGAAGTCGCAGAGTACGCTGTCCACCTGCACGACCTGATTGATATTTCCCGCCACGATACGGTTGTAGTACCCTTTCTCGGAGAAATCCCGATAGTAGTTGTAGGCACTCTTGTCCGCCAAGAGCAGTGCACGGGAGATATTCCCCTCGATGGCACTCTTGTCGGGCGAAAGGGTGAAGAACAGTTCGTGGAAGCGGCGCACATGCTCCTTGGCTTCTGCGGGTCTGTTCTGTGACAGATCCTGCGACAGGGCGAGCATCAGCGACTTACCGCCATCCAGCACATAGATTTTCTGCCTCTGGGCTTCGGCGAAGGAGTAGGCACTCCATACCGAATAGCCCGCAAGGGCGGTACACAGGCAGACGACCACCAACGTAAAGAGGCGTATCTGCCTGAAACTTGTTTCAATATTCTTTAATGACTTAAATTCCATAGCTTCTTAGTTTTGTTCCGATGGTTCGGATGATTCCGATGATTTGTTTCCTCCCCGATGAAATAATTTTCCGGCAATCTCTTTTCCTTTGCTCCCTGCATAGTTCATCACGTTTCGTGCGTGTCCTCCGGCGAAACCGCCAACGGCTCCACCCACAGCACCTGCGATACCGGCTCCCTTTCCTGCCGCATAATTCACATTCTTGCCGAAATTACCCGCTCCACCTGCCTGTATCACCCAGCCCGCAACCGTCGGAATGGTGAAGTAGCCGATGATGCCGATAATCATGAAGACGAGGTACACGCCATTCGAAGCATCGATCGTGTAAGTAGGGTCGTTCTGCAACTGTGTGATGTCGTGCTTGAGCATCAGTTCCTGAATCTTTGCCAGCATCGAACTGAACAAGTCCGCCACGGGCAGCCACAGATAGATGGAGATATACCTTGTGAACCATTGCGTGAGGGTACTCTGAAAACCGTCCCACACGGAGATGGCAAAGGCTATCGGTCCCAAAATGGAGAGGACTATCAGGAAGAATGTCCGGAGCGTGTCGATGAGCAGGGCGGCAGCGGCGAAAAGCAGTTCTAAAAGTTCCCTCACCATATTGCGAATCGATTTCTTCAGGTTATACATACCTCGCTCCACATACATTCCCGCCATCGTCGCCATATCCGAGGGGGCGATACCGAGTTCATCCAGTTTCTTGTCGAACTCCTCATTGCTGACCAGATAGGCTGTTTCGGGATTTTTCACCATCGCCTCGTATTCCAGTTTGTCCCGTAACTTGCGGTATTCATCTATGCTGAAGGTCTGCTTTTCGAGCATCTTGTGCGTACCCTGTACAATGGGACTGAGCACGCCGTTGATGGTGTCCAAGACCATCGGGAAAAAGAGGATGCAGAGACCGAGAGCAAAAGGACGAAGCAGCGGATAGACGTCGATGGGTTCCGCACGGGCAAGTGTCTGCCATACCCGGAGTGCCACATAAAAGAGCGCGCCCAAGCCCGCAATGCCTTTGGCGACGCCTATCATGTCGCCGCACATCGGCATCATCTCCGTGTAAAGGGTACGGAGGACTTGGTGCAGGTTGTCAAATTCCGCTCCCATACCTACCAATACCTTTCATTATCCGTTCCATAGAGCGAGAGCACCCGGTCAGTGTCCTGCTGCTTTTTGGCTCTGAGGTAGCTCACGGAGATGTTCTTGTTCGTGTAGTAACGCACGAGGTTGCGGTAATCCCTGATTTCCTTGTAGCAGCGGTCCACCACGTCCATACGTTCCTTGTCGGTCATCTTCAGCGTAGTGATGTTCACCACCTGCTTCAGCTCCTTGAGCAGGTTGTTGCTTTCTCCGAGCAGTTTGGTGTAACCATTGGCAATGGCGACCAACTCCTCCGGACGGAAGTTTGGGTCAGAGAGCATCTTCTTGTAGTTGTTCACATAGATGTCAGAGATTTCCCCGACCATCAGGATGGTCTCCTTTACCCGTTGGGCATCCCGCACGAGGTCATTCACCTTTTTCAGGGCATCGTAGTATTTCTTGCTCTCATTGTAGAGCTTCTCGACCTCTTTGAAGTTGTCAAGCGTGTTCTTGACCGTCTTGGAGGTCTGCACGATTTCCTTGGTCGTGTTGATGATACTCTGTGCAAGATTGGTGGGGTCTGTGACCACCCACTGGGCGTGTGCACTGCCTGCCAAGAGGCAACCGCACGCCATAAGCATTAAAATTCTCTTTCTCATTTTTCAAATTGATTTTGGCGTAGATACAATGTCGTTCGAGTCGGGTGAAAAATCAGTCGAGTAAATCTGGAAATCAGTCGACTGTTTTCTTGAAATATGACGTCATATTTTTTCAGACTTGTCGTATTACGCTGTTAAACTTTTATTGATTACTATTCTTCTTCGGCGAGTTGCCTGATGGCAAGCTCCATATTCCCGCCGAGTTGCTCGGCACGGGCAAGTACACGCATCTTCTCCGTCTCCTCGGTCGTGTAAGTGAGGTATTCGGCTTTCGATACTTCGGTGGCATAGACGGCAGATTGCACACCTCCCAGTCCGATCCACACCTCCTTGTACAAGCGTGTGGCATCGTTGCTCTGATTGATGGAGAGTATCTGCCCCCGTTCCTTGTCCGTCAGTCCCAAGAGTGCCTGTATCTGGTCGAACTTGTTCATGTACTTGCGCTGGTCAAGCAGAATCTTGCAATCACTATTATTGATGATGGACTCCTTGACCACGGGCGAGGAGATGATGTCGTCCACTTCCTGCGTCACCACGACCGCCTCTCCGAAGAACTTACGGACGGTCTTGTAGAGATACTTGATGTATCCCGCCATATTTGCAGATGCAATCGCCTTCCACGCCTCCTCGATAAGGATGACTTTCCGCACCCCTTTCAGTCGTCGCATCTTGCTGATGAACAGTTCCATAATGATGATGGTCGTGATGGGGAAAAGGATGGGATGATCTTTAATCGCGTCGATTTCGAAGACGATAAAACGGGCATTCAAGAGGTCGAGCTGCTTGTCCGAGTTCAGCAGGTAGTCGTATTCGCCACCTTTGTAGTACGGCTCCAGCACATTGAGAAAATTGGCCAAGTCAAAATCCTTTTCCCTGACCTTTTTCTCACGGAGCAATGCCGAGTAGTCGGTGGTGAGATACTCGTAAAAGCTGTTGAACGAGGGTACGATACCATCGTCCGCCTTGATACGCTCGATAAAGAGCGACACGGCATTGGAGAGGGCGACCTCCTCCGAACGGGTGGCAGGCTCATTGTCCTTCTTCCATAGTGTCAGCAGCAGGGTCTTGATGCTTTCCCGCTTCTCCACATCATACACCTTGTCGGTGGTATAGAAGGGATTGAAGCTGATGGGTCTCTCATCCGAATAGGTGAAATAGACCCCGTCCTCGCCCTGTGTCTTGTGGCGTATCATCTCGCACAAGCCCTGATAGCTGTTTCCCGTGTCCACCAAGACGATATGGGTGTTCTGCTCCCAGTACTGCCTCAAAAGGTGGTTGGTGAAGAACGACTTTCCCGAACCCGAAGGACCCAAGATGAACTTGTTGCGGTTCGTGGTGATGCCTTGCTTCATCGGCAGGTCGGAGATGTCGAGATGAATGGGCTTGCCGCTGCGGTCAGCCATCTTGATACCGAACGGTGACAACGAATCACGGTAGTTGGTCTCCTCATTGAAGAAGCATACCGCCTGTTCGATGAACGTGTAAAAACTCTCTTCTGCGGGAAAATCGGCTTCATTGCCGGGAATGCCTGCCCAGAACAGCGTCGGCACATCCACCGTGTTGTGTCGTGGCTTGCACTCCATCAGAGCCAGCTGACTGCCCACATCGTTACGGATACGGCGAAGTTCCTCCTCATCCTCGCTCCACGCCAAGACGTTGCAATGACAGCGGACGGAGGTAAGCCCGAAGCTGTGTGCCTCGTTCAGATACTCGTCAATCCATTGCTTGTTGATTTGATTGGAGCGACTATAACGGGAGAGCGAATGCATATTCCGTGCGCTCTTCTCGAAGCGTTGCAGGTTCTCGGCACTGTCATCAATCAAGACATACTGGTTGTAGATATGGTTGCACGAGAGCAACAACCCTACGGGAGCGGCAAAGGAAAGGCGGCAGTCGCTGCGGTCGGTGGATAAACGCTCATAGCGCATATCCGTGCCTACCAGCCCGGGCAGGTCTTCCGTATCGGAAAGGGTATGCAGGCAGAGCCGCTTGTCGCCGATGCGCATTTGGTCGGCTTTGAGGTCGATGTCCTCCAAAACCGTCGTGTCGGAGAGGGAAAGCGAGAAATACTTCTCTATCAGTCCCGGCTTTTCTTCCGTGCCGACAATCTCTTCGTCGTTCAGGCGAGAGAGGCGAATAAAACCGCTTTCGTTCATAATCCGCTCGAATTGTTCGGTCGCTTCGAGGAACTTGCGGGCAGTATCCTTGTCCCGTACCTCCTTGGGGATGATATGTCCCCGGCAGAGGGTGGAGAAGTTGCTTTGCTGTCGATTGCGGTTCTTGGTCGTCTTGGTCAGGAACAGGTAGCAGGCGTGATGGAGGAAGGGTCGCTCATTGAAGTGTCGCTCGAAACTGCGGGAGAGGAAACTCATATCCTCCTTTTGCAAGTCCGGACGGTAGCCCTCCTTGACAAACCAATCCTGCTTGTGTACGACACTGTAGGTCGGCAACACCTTGATCGCTTTTACCCAAGAGGAATGGATGGTGGCATACTCCGCACTCGTCACCGTATAGAGTTCGGGAAGCTCGACCCGAAAGGCGACCGTAATGTCGGCGTCTTTCGAGAGGATACAGCCCTCTTCGACGGCAAGCAGCGGAAAGCGGTTCTCCAGCGTGGTGGCTTTCAATAGGTTTCTCATTGTTTTTCCTCCTTTCTGTTTGGCAGATTCTTCATCGGTTGCTTTTCCGTTCTTTTCCGCTCTCGATGGCGGAAGAGACGGGGGATACGTCGTCGGTTGAGCAAGTAGCGGGGATGGCTGTGCAAAGCGGAACGCTTCATCAGCCCGTGTTCCCCATACTTCTTGTTCAGGGAGAAGGTCTGCCACACCAGAATGGATGCGGAAGTCCCTCCGAAGCCGATACAGATCCATTGATTGACACCCGCCATATAGAGGATGACAAACAGCACGAAAAGGGCAAGCAACCCTCCGGCGAAAATGAACAGATACTGGCTTTTGAGTCCTTGAAACTCTACCGAGCGACCGATTCCCTTGTTGATGGGATAGGTCTCCATAGGCTTAGAGGAAGAAACTTCTCAGAATGGTGGCTGCGACAATGAGGAAAATACAGGCTCCGAACCAGCTTGCAGCGGTCTTCGAGGTGTCAGGATCTCCGGACGAAAACTTTGAGTATACCTTTACCCCTCCGATAAGTCCCACGACCGCACCGATGGCATAAATGAGCTTCGTGGCAGGGTCAAAATAACTCGTTACCATACTGGTGGCTTGGTTGATGCCTGACAAGCCGTTGCCTTGGGCAAAGGCAGAGGAAATGGAGAGCAGCAGAATGGCTGCGAAAAGAAAATATTTTTTGGTCATAAATCATTCTTGTTTTGTGTCGGGAGAGGTGGATAGGCTCTCCCGACGGATGAATACTGTTGTTACTTTTGGATCTTAGTGGTGGCTCTCTTGGGGTCAGCCGTACTCTTTTTCTTTCATTGCTTGTTGCATTAAAGGGTTCATACTATTGGAACAAAACCATTCGGAAGGGACGTTATGCCTTCTCACCGCTGTAAAGTTCCTCGAAACGAGCACGGACGATTTCATCTATCGTGGCCGAGCGTTTCGCATCGCTTCGGAGCGTTTCCATCAGGTGAGTTCCTTCCAACTCACTCAGCGTATCGCCGGTTCGCTGTCGTTCTGCTTCGGTGGGGGCGTGGCGGTGAATGACCGCCAAGGCTTCCAGCACCCGCTCAAAATCAATCCCCGTGGCATATTCGCTTTTTCCCGATACGGGAAGTTCTTCATCTTCCTCTTCTGCAAAGGATGGAGCATCCGAAGACTCATACACCAAAGGAATCTCATCTATGTCGGGCAGATCATCCGGCTCTTCCGATGGCTCTTGTCCGTTTTCGAGGGCAAATGTAGAAGCCTTTTTTGCTTCTGCCTCGCCTTTTGGATAACTGCGTACTTGTGGCGTCGAGTGGCTTATCTTAAAGCGACTCTTACCGATGATTTCGGCTTCATTGACCGTCTGGCAAGGTTCTTTGGGGGATGCTCCCTTCTTTCTTCTTTTCCCCTCATACAAGAGAAAAAGAAGCAGCCACACAAGGTAGAGCAAGAGAAGGACAAGGACTATTCGGTACATAGGCGTTGCAGGATTTCGTGAAGTTCATCGCCCAACCCGTTGCATAGCTGACTCAACTTTCCTCCGTGGGGTGGGAAGAGGGTGCATACCCCTTTTCTGCGTTCGGAAAGCAGCGGACGATACAAACGGGAGTGGCTCAATGAGGTCTGCATCAGGAGGACTCCCGTTTCATCGGCAAGGGTGCGACAGCGTTCGTCGGCTTCCTCTCGTTCCCAAGCCTGTATCATATTGCGGAGCAGGTAAAGTTCACGGATATTGCCCTTGCCCATCGTCAGTATCTGTTCTCCCAAGATGTCGATGAAATGGCGGACAGCTTCCATATCCATCGGACTGCCCGTAACGGGAAAGACGACGGCATCCATTGCTGAAAGCAGCTCTACTGTTCCTTCGGTACGCATCAATGGAGGGAGGTCGAAGAGGATGCAGCGAGGAGGATTGTCCGCACAGTGTCGCTCCACCCTGTTCAGGGCTTCCCGCACCGGAGTACAGATAATCGGATAAGGGGCATAGGCTGTCCGATGTTTCAGGCGCATCAGCCTTTGAGGATTCAGTTCTTCCGACTCTTGTTGCCGCAGACGGGCGATGGTATAGACGGGATGATTGCAATCCACGACGGCGACATCGTACCCTCTGTGGTAATGCAGAATGCTTGCGGCAAGTACCGTAAGCGAGGTTTTGCCGACACCTCCCTTGAGGGAAGCGATGGCGAGATAGATGGGGTTACTCATACTTTCTCCTTTCTTTGAATGGGTGAATACTATGTCTTGATAAATCGTTTGTAATCGAAATTGCCTGACAGAATCTCTTTCGGGGCTTCTTCGGCAACGCGATCCAGCAATTCGCGGACACGTTCCCCGACTGCTTTCTTAATTGCTTGGAACATTGGGGAGTCGTGTATCTTATAGATGGTTTCAGCAGCTTTTGCAGCTTCCTCTATCGGAGCATTCTTGCAGGAAAGGACATTACCCATTTGTTGCAGTTCTTCCACGGTGATGCTTTCCGAAAGAGAGTGGCTTTCACCTTGGACTTCCACCAATACATAATCCTCTTCCTCTTCGGGGATGAAAGGAGAGGTCTCTTCCGACATTCCCGTTTCAGGCGTCTGTTCCTGTTGCTCTTCTTCAATGGGCAACTCGGCTAAAAGGATATTCTCCTCTTGGGAGAGTTCCTTCTGAGGGATGCGGATGGTAACGACGAATTTCCCCTTGCCTCGTTCTCGGAAAAAGAGCCGCAATTCACGATAGAGTCTCACGGCACTCCGATAGCGTCCGTACAGAAAGCGGGCAACCTGTACGCTGCCGAGATAGGCTAAGCCTACCGACAGCAGAATGACAATCACCTGCTTCATCGCTCGAAACGTTTACGGAACTGTTGCTCAAACAAGGCATCTATCTCATCACGGTGACTCTCTAAGTGATGCCGGAGAATATGTTCTACGAATGCCCCAATCGTCAGTTTGCCTGCGGCTGCCACATAGACGATTTCAGAAATCTCTTCCTGTGTCTTTTTGGAAATGAACACTCCCTTTCGGTCTCCGATGTTCAGGGGGTGCAGAAAGGCGGTTTCATAATCGCTTCTCTCTTCCTGAAGGAGACCTGTAGAGTGTCCCTCGGAATGCTCGATGAGCGTGGTGGAGTTACGGATGGTTACTTTTGATGAGACGCTTTTTCGTTCTCTGCAGGACTTATTACCTGCCATTGGTCGGTCTTTTTTCTGTTTCATATCACAATAATTTCTTGAAGTTCTTTTCACTTAATCGGTTGATTTCTTCCTTGTAGTCCTCCAAATGTTTGAGAAGGATGTTTTCCACGTACATACCCAATGTCATCTCTCTCTTTCGGATGAAGAGGACGATTTCCGACAGTTTGTCCTGCAACTCTTTGGAGATGTAGATTGCCTTACGGTCGTATAGGTCATTGCGGTGCATGAAAAGCGAGATGTAATCTCCCTTGGCGGGATTCTTGCGACGTGTTCGGATGGGGAGTTGTGGCTCTTCCGCAACCTCTTTCCGTGTTTCCGAAACAGACTCATCCACCTCTTCGACGGTGGCAGGCGGTATCATCTCGCTCTCTTTCTTTTTCATTGGGATACCCTGCGAAATCAGTTCCCGGATAGCGACGGGATCTATCGCCCCCTTATTCTTTCCTGCCATATGCTTCTGGTTTTACGATGGACAGGATTTCCTCCACAAGCTCTTTCAGACGACTGCCTCTGAGCAGTGTGCGAGAGGCGGGAAAGATGGTCGAACGGAAGAGGGTCGTACCCTCCTCCATTACCTCCTTTTTGTAGCGGGTCGTATTGGGGACTGCCGTTTTTAAGATGGGAAGTCCCAAATCGGCAATGACCTTTTCATACATCGCATAGAGGGGTGTTTTCTCTCTCCCGTCCACCATATTCCAAAAGAGATAAATCCCTTTGTTGGCAGTGGCTGCATTATTGGTTATCGCCTCCTTGATGATGGCAGAAAAGCTCAGCGTGCTTTCCAAGGAAATACGGTCGGCGGAGATGGGCGTGAAGATGTAATCCATACCGGAGAGTGTGTTCAGTACACCGTCATTGTTGATGGTTCCGGGCAGGTCAAAAAAGACGAAATCCGTATCGGGTTCGTCTGTTTTCAGATATTCCCTGACCGTATCCACGGCTGCCTCTGCCGTGGCACAAAGAATGGTGTACGTGGGCTTTTGCAACTCGGAGAATTGAGTTGCTGCCAATTCTTGCAGTGCGGGGTTGCGATCCACGCCCTGTGCGTCACGCTGACGCATGGCATTGATGCTGAATTGCGGATAGTCGCAATCCACCACAATAAGGTTATACCCGCAGGCATAGTACAGGTAACTTGCCGTCAAGACCGTAAAGGTCGTTTTGCCGACACCGCCCTTCTGGGTGGAGAAGGCAATGAAAACAGGTTTCTTTTTCATTTCATTTTCTGTTTAATGGTTTTACATATATGTGTGGAAAGGCGTATGCACACCTTGGTTTGTTTCCTTGAAAAGGCAGATGTGGAAACGAGTCTGTGAGGGAATAGATCCCCGGACAGGCATACAGAAAGGTATTCCAACAAGGGAACATAGACCTGCCTTTCGGGATATGTCCCTCCCTGCATAAGGGTGGGGCTATATGACGGGATTCATACCTGCGCACATCCACCCATCCATACGTCCGCACTTGTACCCTTGTGCAAGGGTATGGGGATCGACGGGTGCAATAACTTGTACATATTCTCATTCCTATTTCCATTTCCGTAATTGTCTGTTCAAATGGTTGCGGACTGGTTTTTAGACTTGGGCAGGCAGGTATATCCACCGACCCGCAAACAGCCGTCCGACGGGGCAAATATAGATGCCTTTACCCCCTTGTTTCTACCATTTTTGCTAACTGCGTACTTGTGGCTTCGATTTGCGTATTTGTGGCTTCGTAAAAGATAAGTGACTTAGGCACAAGGCTTAGTAACTTTGCACCCAAGCGGAAAGCCGAAGTATTCGAGGCATGAAGCGTTCTTTTTTGAGAGACTCGACTTCCGTCCTTCGCGGACGGATTTATTTGCGTCGGAGCAAATAGCAAGATATGTCCTGCGTTACTCGAAATAAATTCGGTAACTCAGAACTCTTGCTCTTGCAGAGGGCTGAAAAAACTCCGAAGTCGTTTTTTCTTGGAAGAGAGAATGACTTGTCTTGAATGCCGGTGATGCCGTGAAACCTCCCGAAAGGGACTCCATCGTGCTTTGCACATCTGTCCCCTTAGAGAGAAATACAAACCATTAAAATCCAAAGTAAAATGACAAAGAGACATGTGGGGAGACCCTTGAAAAAAGAGAAAGCCAACCATTGTTGTATGGTTCGGTTTACGGACACGGAGTTTGCGCGTTTCCTGACGCTTTATGAACAGTCAGGAGTCCCGAACAAAGCGCTTTTCATCAAAGCAAGGGTCTTTGATGAGACTTTCCGGGTGATAAAAGTAGACCGTTCATTGCTTGATTACTACCAAAAACTGACGAATTTGTACGGGCAGTTTCGCAGTGTTGGAGTGAATTATAACCAAACTGTAGTCACTTTGAAGAGTAATTTCACCGAGAAAAAAGCCTTCGCCATGCTTGCCCAATTGGAGAAACTGACACTCGAATTGGCAGCCATCGGAGGTGAAATCGTACAACTCACCCGTGAATTTCAGGAAAAATGGTCGCAAAGATAAATTATGGAAGCTCCCTTTACGGCGCGTTGGCGTACAATGGGGAGAAGGTAAATGAGGGCGTTGCCAAGATTCTGGAGACCAACAAAGTGTTCTCTCCGGCTGATGGGACACACGATATATCCGCCTGTATGCAGGACTTTATGGCATATATGCCAAGTCATGTCCTCACTAAAAAACCGGTTATACACATCTCCTTGAATCCGCATCCCGATGACCGTCTCAGCGACGAGCAGTTCTCTGACATCGCACGGGAGTATATCGAAAAGATGGGCTACGGCAATCAGCCTTTTGTCGTATATAAGCACGAGGATATAGACAGGCATCATCTGCATATTGTCACCTTAGCCGTCGATGAGCGGGGAAAGAAGATAAACGACGGCAATAATTTCTACACCAGTACCCGTATTCTCAAAGAACTGGAACAGAAGTACGGTTTGATTCCTGCGCAAATGCGGAAGGAAAGAGAAGCATTTCGGCTGAAAAAAGTCTGCTACGGCGACGGAGAGAATCTTAAAAAACAACTCGCTTCGGTTATCAAACCGGCAGCGAAATTCTACCATTGTCCGAGTTTCAAGGAATACCGAGCCTTGCTCTCCACCTATAATATATGCGTGGAGGAGGTCAAGGGGAATGTAAACGGAAAGACTTATATGGGACTTCTCTACTTTGCCTCGGATGACAAGGGAAATAAAGTAGGAAAAGTATTCAAATCTATTGCTGTCCGATAAAACTATAAAAGAGTATAATGAGGCGTCTCAGTCGCAGATTTGATGCGGCTGAAAGCTTCATTTCCAAAATCCAAGCCCCCTAATCAAATAAAGAGGGACATGAAGTCTCTTCAGAGACTTCATTTAAGCATGCTTCCCAGTCTTTTTCCGGATGATTAAAGAGGCTATAGAAGTCCACGTAGTACATCAGCGTTATTCTAACCATCGTTGCCAGTCCAGAGAAACTCCAAGAGCGTGTTAATCCACTCTTCATAACCATTAAAAGCAGATTCGCTATCAGAGTTACCCATATTTGTATCTTTATGGCATTGGCACTCTCTCCATAGAAATATTTCAAAGGAAAGTTTTGCTTTAATTGTTTGAAAAGGAGCTCTATCTCCCATCTTTTTCTGTAGATATCAATGATCTCTTGAGGATAGGACTCCATATCATTGGTGAGCAAAGAGATAAGTTTTCGTTTCTTCTCATCAGCGTATGTGATGAGACGTGCTTTGTGTATGACTCGCTCCCCCTTTTTTAACTCCTTAGTGAAAGTAATGTGCTGTACTCTCATGGCCATGAGCCCTTCGGGAGATTGGTAAATGATCTCATCAGAGACCGTGTAGAGTAGTTTCTTCTTCATTTTTGTGACATAGATCACACCTCGTTGTGTCATTGCCTCAAACTTTTCATAGTCAACGTATGCTCGATCCATGGCTATGATGTCCCCTTTGGATAGTGTCGTGGGATTCAGCATAAATGAGTCATGTGTTGCTGCAGAAGTGAATCGGATATCAGAGGGAACACCCTCGTTAGCATGAATAACCGTGTGTACTTTAATACCGCCTTTCTTTTTACCTCTCTTCGGATGCCTACCTACGCCTTTAAAGATAAGATTAGAGAATAATGATATGGTGGTCGAGTCTATTATCTGTAATTTTTTCATCCATTGAGGCTCTTTCTTCAAAGGATGTCGGCTGTCCGATAAAAGACGATTGTGATAGGTAGCATACAAATGTCTGTATATGGCCTCAAAGACAACCTCCGGACGCCGTTTATTCGCATCCGCCAGTGTGCTTTTGGAGGTCATCATGCAGATCCCTAAATGTTGTAGCTTTCTGGCTTCAGCCTGCAAGGATACTGTAATCTCGCGAAGTGAATCAAAACGCATAATGATGGCATACAGCATGACTACAAGATGTGTCCAAGCATCAAAACGCTTAACGTATCGCTCTCCTTGATGTGATTGACTTAATCGAAGAACGGTTGGCTTATGAAGCAATTTAATAATCTGAGAATAGAGCGGCTGTCCGATAAAATGTGTACTTTTACCCATCGTTAGTTTTGTTTTTGGGGATAATTACAAAACTAATCATAAAGGGCTGAATCCTACTAATGGAATCAGCCCTTTTCTTCTTATCATAAAAAACTTTTATCGGACAGCAATAATTCAAATCCTCTCTCTTTGGAAGGTCTGTCGGATATGAAGCCCTGCAAAACAGCTTCAAGGCTTCAAAGGAGAAACTGAAAGAAAAGCATCTTGCTCCCAAGACCAAAGCGGTCGTAGCCGGAGCATTGAGGCGTTCCGCTACGAAAGAGGATTTCAGGGGAAACCTTCATCGCAGGGGTATTGATGTCATCTTCCGAGAGAACGTGGAAGGTCGGATCTATGGTGTCACCTTTATAGACCATAACAACGGCTGTGTTGTCAATGGCTCGCGATTGGGCAAGGAACTTTCGGCAAACGCCGTTGCCGAGTGGTTCGACCGTCCGCATCCCGAACTGTCCGATTCTGTACAGCAGAGTGAAAAAAGTAATCTTTCCCAAACTCCGACCTCGGATGAAGACTCCGTATTGGGTGGTCTGCTTGACCTGCCGTTGGAGGATCACGGTACGGATTGGGAGGAAGAGCAGTTCAGAAAAAGGATGCAGCGGAAGAAAAGAAAACAACGTAAACTATAAAAACAACGGATTATGTCACAACAAGAAGATGATTTGAGGGCACTGGCGAAAATCATGGATTTTCTGCGTGCCGTAAGTATTATATTGGTGGTTGCCCATCTCTATTGGTATTGTTACGAAGCCATCAAATTATGGGGTCTGAACATCGGTGTGGTGGACAGGATACTGATGAATTTCCACCGCACGGCGGGGTTATTCGGCAATATGCTTTACACCAAGCTCTTTGCGCTGGTACTGATGGGGCTTTCCTGTCTGGGTACGAAAGGTGTGAAAGAGGAGCATATCACGTGGTCGAAAATAGGGGCATTTATGAGTGTCGGCTTTGTCTTTTTCTTCCTCAATTGGTGGATACTTGCCTTGCCACTGCCTATAGAGGCGAATGCAACTCTCTATACCTTTACGATAACCGTTGGATATGTGTGCCTGCTGATGGCAGGACTCTACATGAGCCGACTACTCAAAAACAACCTGATGGAAGATGTCTTCAATCAAGAGAACGAATCCTTTATGCAAGAGACAAGGCTCTTGGAAAACGAGTATTCGGTCAATCTGCCGACCCGTTTCTATTATCGCAAAAAGTGGAATAAAGGATGGATAAACGTGGTCAATCCTTTCCGTGCGGTCTCCGTCTTGGGAACGCCGGGCAGCGGTAAGTCTTATGCCATCATCAATAAATTCATCAAACAGCAAGTCGAGAAAGGATTTGCCATCTACTGCTACGACTTCAAGTATCCCGACCTCTCCACGATTGTTTACAACCATCTGCTGCATCACTCGGAAGGATATAAGGTCAAGCCGAAGTTTTACGTGATCAACTTCGACGACCCTCGTCGGTCGCACCGCTGTAACCCGATACACCCGGACTTTATGAGTGACATTTCGGATGCCTACGAGTCGGCGTACACCATCATGCTCAACCTCAACAAAACGTGGGTGTGACCTGAAAAGTCACGTAATTGATTGTTAAACAGCAATGTATATTGCAAGATTTAACCCGCTGTTCCGTCAGCGGTAGCCTACTATAAGGTGCATCTCCAGTGATGGGTTGTGCTAAGCTTATAGGACAAAGTACACTTTCCGAAAGGACAAGACTGAACCGTGAGGGAACGTCAAGGGCGGTTAGTATCATACCGTCGAGTGGCGAGGCTGGATAGCATGGTTAACGTAATGTGAACTGACTTTAGCCGTCGTAAGGTTTGAAGGAGCGCAAGATACTTTAGCTCTCACCAAAAGGTAAGCAGTCGGATAACCCTCGCCCATGTTGGGGTTACACGGACATAGCACTGCCGGCGGACTTGGCAGAACCTAAACTATCCGTTTGTCAATTGCGTGGAACAGGGCAAGCCTGTATCTCTCTCGTAATAATGCGAGTAAGCGAACCGCAAGGCAAGCCGAATGGGGTGCAGGTATGAGATAACGGAGAAAGCGAATGCCGCCCTGTAATGGGGAGGATACGGATTGAACCAACATCACGAGTTAATGAGGGTAACATCATCCGACACGAAAGTGGGCAGACTTCCGTATATGGTAACTCTTTACAAGATAACTTTTAGAACTTTCAAAAGGAGGAAAGCAAATGAACGAGATTAAAACATCGTGTGCGCCTGCTGACAGCAGGAATCTGACTTGGGACGGTATGAACTGGTCTAAGTGTGAAACCTATGTCCGAAAGCTACAAGCGCGTATTGTAAAGGCTCAGAAAGAAGGCAGACATAACAAGGTGAAAACCTTACAGTGGATGCTTACTCACTCTTTTTACGCCAAGGCATTGGCAGTAAAGAGGGTTACTTCCAACAAAGGGAAGAATACGTCTGGAGTAGATAAACAGCTTTGGGACTCTCCCAAGCGCAAGTACAAAGCAATCGGTGAACTTAGACGTCGTGGCTACCATCCACAGCCGCTCCGTAGGGTTCACATCAAGAAAAAGAACGGTAAACTCCGACCGTTGGGAATACCGACCATGAAAGACAGGGCGATGCAAGCATTATATCTCATGGCATTGGAACCGATAGCCGAAACGACAGGCGACCGTTTTTCTTACGGCTTCCGAGAGAAGCGCAGGACAATGGACGCAATTCGTCAGATTGATACGGTTCTAAATCGCCAGCATTCCCCCGAATGGATTTTGGAGGGAGATATTAAGGGTTGCTTCGACCACATCAGTCACGACTGGCTTATTGAAAATATCCCTATGGATAAAACAATACTCAGAAAATGGCTGAAATGTGGAGCTGTATTCAATGGTAAACTGTTCCCGACAGAAGAGGGTACACCACAAGGAGGTATCATATCACCGACACTTGCAAATATGGCACTTGACGGACTTCAACCACTCTTGGCTGAAAGATTCAAAAGACGCTTCATCAACTATAAGACATTCCACTACAAAGTGAATCTTATCAGGTATGCGGACGACTTTATAATCACAGGTCGAGATAAGGAATTATTGGAAAACGAGGTCAAACCAATGGTGATAGAATTTCTCAAAGAAAGGGGTCTTACCTTATCCGAAGAGAAAACTACCATTACGAACATATACGATGGATTTGATTTCTTAGGTTTCAATGTAAGGAAGTTCGGCAAAAGGCTGTACACATCTCCGTCCAAAGATGCACAGAAACGCTTTAGGGCAAAAATCAGTGACATCGTTAAAGGACATAAAATGTGTAAGCAGGAATCGCTGATACGAATGCTCAATCCTGTGATAACAGGTTGGGGAAACTATTACCGATATGGTGCATCAACCAATGCTTTTCACGGTTGCGACAATCACATTTACAACCTCACAAAGAAATGGGCTTTACGTCGCCACCCAAAGAAACGCAAGTCTTGGGTTGCAGATAAGTATTGGCATGAAATTCGGGGGCGTAAATGGACGTTTGCATGGAAATATGAAACAAAAAGCAAGAAAGTGAACTACCTGACCCTTAAAAGGTTGTCGGATATACATTATACTCCGTACAAGCAAGTCAAGGGGGAGGCAAACCCTTTCGACCCGGAATATGATGATTATTTCTTTCAGCGAAAGGAGCAACAAATGCTGGAATCTCTCAAAGGACGTAAGTCACTCTTATATTTATGGAACAAGCAGAAGCGGACTTGTCCGTTATGCGGCAAGGAGATAGATTGTACAAAAGCATGGAACGTCAATGAAATATCTGTTGGTGGTTCAATTGTACGGCAACTTGTCCATAACAACTGCTACAAGCGAAATAAACGAAACTGTTGAAAGTATGAGCCGATTTCTAACAACAAATAGAAATATTGAGTTGCTTGAGCCGTATGAGGGGAAACTCTCACGTACGGTTCTTAGGGGAGAAGGGGGCAGTAATGCCCTTGACTTACCCGATGTGCAGAAGCAGGGGGATTTCTTCGTGGAATCGCCCATCGTACTCTTTGCCGCCATCATTTGGTATCTTCGCATTTTCGAGGGAGGAAAATACTGCACTTTTCCGCACGCCATAGAGTTTCTCTGTCGGAAATACGAGGATATTTTTCCGATACTCACCTCTTATCCTGAATTGGAGAACTATCTTTCTCCTTTCATGGACGCTTGGCTCGGAGGGGCGGCTGACCAGTTACAGGGACAGATAGCCTCTGCCAAGATACCGTTGTCAAGGATGATTAGTCCGCAGCTCTATTGGATTATGACAGGGGATGATTTCACGCTCGACATCAATAACCCCAAGGAGCCTAAAATCCTTTGTGTGGGGAACAATCCCGACAGGCAAAATATCTATGGGGCTGCATTGGGGTTGTATAATTCGCGTATCGTCAAGCTGATAAACAAGAAAGGGATGCTGAAAAGTTCCGTGCTGATAGATGAGCTGCCTACCATATATTTCAAGGGATTGGACAATCTGATTGCCACCGCACGAAGCAACAAGGTAGCAGTCTGTTTAGGGTTTCAGGACTTTTCCCAGCTGAAGCGTGACTATGGAGACAAGGAGGCTGCCGTGGTGATGAATACCGTCGGAAACATCTTCTCCGGTCAGGTCGTTGGCGAAACGGCAAAGACCTTATCGGAGCGTTTCGGAAAGGTGCTTCAAAAGCGGCAGAGCATGAGCATCACCCGAAGCGACAAAACTACTTCTATCTCCACGCAGATGGACAGCCTGATTCCGCAGAGCAAGATCTCCACGCTCACACAGGGAATGTTCGTGGGAGCAGTCGCCGATAATTTCTCCGAACGCATCGAGCAGAAGATATTCCACTGTGAGATTGTGGTGGACAATGCGAAAGTTGCAAAGGAAACGGCTGCTTACCGCCCGATACCCATTCTGACAGACTTCACGAATGAAAACGGAGAGGATATGATGGAGCAGGAAATAAAGGCGAACTATGAACGGGTGAAGACGGAGGTGCGAGACATCGTGGAACGGGAGTTGCAACGAATTTCCGACGACCCGGAACTTTCCAAACTACTCAATACCAAGAAATAATGGCTGTTTTTCTTGGCTCAAAGGCAGGATTTTTGTATTTTTGGACACGCTAATTGATGGCACTATGAATTGTTTTAATCATACCCAAGAATCGGCAGTTGCCCAGTGTTCCGATTGCGGAAAAGGACTCTGTCCTGAATGTGCGGGAAGGTATCAGCCGATACTTTGCACACCCTGCTATCAGAAGAGAAAGGGCAGAGCCATTTGGGATAATCTCTATTTCCTTATCCTGTACACCGTCTTCTTTGTCATAGGCTATAAACTCGACTTCATGACCACCAAACGGATGCCTGACATGCAGTGGATGTCGGGATATGTTCTGATGGCTTTCTGGACAGGGTATGTGTTTATCAACAAGGTGCTGCCGTGGAAGATGACGGCTGGGACCACCGGGCAGTGGAACTTCTACTATGTATTCAAATTCCTGCTTTACCTCGTGGGTGGTTTCTTTACGGCTCCTTTCGTTGTTCTTTGGACGGTGTTCAGACTAATACAAGCAATACGACGATAAAACGTTGAAAACTTAACTTATTATGAGCAAGCAATACATACTTGATACATCTAAGGAATATCTGAATTTTAGGGATGAGATAACCAAGTGTATTCGCTCCGCACAATACGAGGCGTTGAAAGCCGTCAATAAGGAGATGATAGCCCTTTATTGGGAAATAGGCAGGCGCATTACAGAACAACAAACTGGACTCGGATGGGGAAAGTCTGTTGTGGAAAACCTTTCCCAAGATATTCAAAAGGAATTTCCGGGCATACAAGGATTCAGTGCGAGAAATATGTGGGACATGGCACGATTCTACTCTGATATCAGTCGAATGAAATTCTGCAACCATTGGTCGCAGAAATCAGTTGGACAAAACATATCGTCATTCTGACCAAATGTAAGGAGACACAGCAAAGGCAGTTCTACATCTTGGCAACCAAGAAATACGGATGGACGAAAGATGTGCTGATACACAAAATAGAACTGAAGACGTATGAGAACTTCCTGCTCGGACAAAGCAATTTTGATACCACGCTATCCGAAAACATCCGTAATCAAGCCGTACTCGCCGTAAAAGACGAGTACACTTTGGATTTTATCGGATTGGGCGAGGGACATTCGGAGTATGAGCTGGAACAGGCGATCATCAAGAATATCCGCTCTTTTCTGATGGAATTCGGAACGGACTTTTCGTTCATGGGAAATCAGTACCGACTGGAGGTGGATGGCAGGGAGTATTTTATTGACCTGTTGCTATACAATCGTCGCTTGCAGGCAATGATAGCCGTGGAGCTGAAAGTCGGTGAGTTTAAGCCTGAGTACAAAGGAAAGATGGAGTTTTATCTCAATGTCCTGAATGAGATGGTTAAGTTGCCGCATGAAAATCCTGCCATCGGCATCATCATCTGCAAGTCCAAGAGCCGAACGATTGTGGAATATGCCCTCAAGACTTCGACAATGCCCATCGGTGTGGCGACATACAGCCTTTCCCCCGAACTGCCCGAAGCCTATAAGGAACTGCTTCCGGCATCCGAGGATATAGCCAAGAAATTGGAACTGCTTATCAAGGAATAATAAAAAGGGAGATACTCTGGTCGGAGTATCTCCCTTTTTATTTACCGCTTCTTGAATTTTCCGCCTTTCAGGTCACTTTCCACCATACGCTTATTGAGCTTCTCTCGGAGTTCATCAAGAAAATAGGTGCGGCTGTCATCTTTACGACGTTTCATGTCCATGTAGGCACTGAAGCAGTTTTTAATCTTCACATCAAAGATTTCGGAAAGAGAGTCCGCTAATTCCTCTACGCCAATCTCTCCATTGTTAATGCAGTTGCAGGTGTCGAGGGCATAGAGTAGTTCTACCAAATCGACGACCTTGCCCGTCCAATGAATTGATTTTTTTGCTTGTTGGAGAGGAGAGGGAAAAGTCTTTCTTCTCAGACCTCTTTCTAAAATCTCCAGCTCAATCGACAGAACTTGACACAGTTCAATCAAACAGGACTGAGTTGAAGGTGTTGTTTCGTGATTTTTTTTGGAGAGTTTGAAGGCTAAATTGTGTATAGCTCATAATGCGAAACAAGGACGTTTCATCAGTTTCAGAGTCGCCCAACTCAATCACTTTTTCAATCAACTCATCAGTTGCCTTACGTATCTGTGATACAGTGGATTCTTTTGAAGAAAGAGTCCTAAACGAATGTGTTTGGGTTAGTCTTTTCATATCATAAATATTTGAGATTTGCCCTGAATTGTGAAGGTTGTAGAAGCTATTCCCCAAAGAATTCGGAGAAAAAGCGGCTTAATAAGTTTCCGGATTGGAGAGACAATAGAAAATCGACTTCACGATGTTCCATCTTTCTCATTGGTTGTAATGGCAGGCGACAAAGAGCCTCTTGCCGACCAAGCGTATCACGCTCTATGGAAAGAGAAAGAATCCTACCATTGACAACTCCAGAAGCAGATTGAAAATCAATAGATGCCTCCTCGGTAAGTATATTAGGACGCTTCTCTCCAAATTTCAATAACACGGTCATTTCTGTAGCATCAACTTTCTGATCACCGGGAATGCCATGTATGACTGCCGTCCCGGAGTAGACCTGCTTATAGGGGAGAAAATAGGCTACTGCAAAAAGACAAAGCAGTACCACCCCGATAGCACTAATGCCGTAGCGAACCAGTGAAGAGGGGATTTGCCCCACGATACTACGAACCTTCTCACTACGCAGTTCAAAACTCCGTTCTTGTTTCTGTCTCTCTTCCATATCAGTTGCCTAATTCCAATTGATTCTTCACTAAAGCAAAGTATTTACCTCGTTTTGCAGTCAGTTCTTCGTGTGTTCCTATCTCTACAATTTTTCCTTCATCCAAAACCACGATCTGGTCGGCATTGCGGACAGTGGAAAGGCGGTGTGCCACCACAACCACCGTTTTCCCTTTATAGAAATCTGATAGATTCTCAGTAATGGCTCGCTCGTTGTTCGCATCAAGAGCATTGGTAGCCTCGTCCAAGAAGACGAACATTGGGTTCTTATAGACGACCCGCGCAATCAGTATGCGTTGTCGTTGTCCCTGACTGATACCTTGTCCGTCTTGTCCTATCATGGTGTTATAGGCTAATGGTAAGGCTTCGATGTAATCTGCTATGTTTGCTACACGTGCAGCATGGCGGATACGCTCTATGTCGGGCTCGTCATCCGAAATGGCAATGTTCCTTGCAATGGTATCTGAAAAAAGATACCCCTCCTGCATCACCGCTCCGCATTGATTTCGCCACCAGCCGAGATTGAATTCATTCAGATTGGGGTCACCTACTTGAATACTTCCCTTCAATGGCTCGTAGAATCCTAAAAGGAGTTTGATGAGTGTGGTCTTACCGCTTCCACTGGCTCCAACAATTGCGGTAACTTTTCCATTAGGAAGGGAAAGATTGATGTTCGAGAGAATATCTTTCGGACTGTATATGTCGTATTTGAAAGAAAGATTTTTGATAGCAAGTGAATGTCCGTCTATAGATTCACTAGTATAGTTATTCCTCGTTCGTTCCGCATTCTCTTCGTTGGTTTCTGTATGGATTTCATTCATACGATCCAAACTGATGCTCACGTCCTGCCATGAATAGATGAATTGGATGAGTTGCTCCACGGGACTATTGAGTTGTCCGATGATATACTGCACCGCTAACATCATACCAAGGGTCATATTGCCTTGGATAACGGCTGTAGCAGCAAAAACGGTAATAAGGATATTTTTCACCTCATTGATGGTGATGCTTCCTGCCAATTGTATCTGTTGCATATTGAGAACTTGGAGATTGACCTTGAATAAATCAGCTTGTACATCCTCCCACTCCCAACGTTTACGCTGCTCACAGCCCTGCAACTTAATCTCCTGCATACCACCTATGAGTTGGTAAGTAACGTTGCGGTTGCGCCCTGCCTGCTCAAAATATTTATAGTCCAGCTGTCTACGTTTTTTGAGAAATAAGACAATCCAAGCGGCATAGAGAATCGTTCCCAAAAGAAAGACGAAGAAGATACCGAGATTATAGACGGCAAGAACTACTCCAAAAACAAGGAAAGTAAAGAAAGAAAAAAGTAAGCTCAGACTACTTGAGGTCAAAAACTGCTCCACACGACGATGGTCTTCGATGCGTTGCAAAAGATCGCCCATCAGTTTAGTGTCAAAGAACTTCATCGGTAGCTTCATCAGCTTGATAAAGAAGTCCGAGATAAGAGAGATATTGATGCGTGTGGAGATATGCAAAAGTATCTTGGAGCGGACGAATTCAATGGCAGTACGACTGAATAGTAGCATCATTTGTGCTAACAATACCAGCCATACAAAACCAAGATCTTTTCCTCCGATACCTGTATCCACGATGGCTTGGGTAAGAAAAGGGAAGACTAATTGAAGTAGTGAACCAAGTAACAATCCTAATATCAATTGCGTAAAGAAACGCTTGTACTTCTTGAGATAGCCCCAGAGAAACTTTGATCTGCTTTTGATCCTTACTGAATAATCTCGTAATCGATCATTATCTTTTTTTTGATTTCCCGATGCCTGTTCGCTATTTTTCCGAAAATAGAAATCGTGACTAGGTTCCAAAAGTAGAGCAATTCCCTTTTCCTCTCCATTTGTTTGCGTACAGATCCAGTGCTTACAAAATTCTTCTTTTGTATAAGTAATAAGCCCTTTACTTGGGTCTGCCACATAGACTGTATATTCACCCTTGCGACGTTTCCTGAACTTATTGACGACCACAAAATGGTTTTGATCCCAGTGGACAATACAAGGAAGAGGAGCTGAGGAGGAAAGGGTCTTGAAACACAATCGACCGCCTACTGTTTTGAACCCTAATTCCTCTGCCGCCTTACAGATGCCAAGCATTGACACACCATCTTTCCCTAAAGCACACCGTCGCCGCAACCAATCTCGATTGGGTTGTCTCCCATAGTGTCCTGCAATCATTGCCAAACACGCCGGGCCACAGTCCATTTGATCTAATTGCTTATAGAACATACTTATACTTTTTTGTGTTTATCTGAAATAAAAGCCTTATCAAACTACACAAATAGCTCCTTCATATCACTTTGACTGATTGGGTGCTGTAGATTCTCATCGTGCATTTTCTTTTCTATGTCAAGAATTTCAAACAAGGCGGATTTTGAATGAAAATCAGTTTTAAGTAGGTTAAAACCTATGGGAAAACTATGATAGTCTAACACTTTTAGATTATCTATCATATCTTGATAAATTTCATGAGCAATCTCTGGAGTATATTTTAATCCCAACAAGTTTATAACATCATCGGATTGCAATGATTTAATCCTATAGAGATAGATAAAATCTTTTACACCGAAAAAGTATTCATAAACTATGGCATTCTTGTTCTCAAGAAATCGACACATATTATCGTATGCTTTTTTATAGTTTCCCATATAATAATGCAACATGGCAAGCAAATGACTTATTTCGATATCGATGATATCTTTATCTATCCAATATGGATAATTTTTAGTATATGACTTTTCTCTTAGGTTTATGAGATCTTCGCCTTTTTCTAGTTGCTCAATTATATCTTTAATGGCTTCCTTGTCATGTGCACCAAGATTAACAATTTCGCTTAAATCAGGATTTGTATATGTAGGGATAAGACTTTTTCTATCTGCAACAATTTGGCTCATGCCAGGAATAAGGATATAGAATGCAGGAAATCCTAAATACGAATTATTTCTAACGAAAAGATTGAATCCTAACCTGTTGATAAGGTCAAGTGCTATCTTCAAATCTGAGTCATTAGACAATCCATAAGTATTTGGAAATGGAGTATGATCATATGAATACGAATTAGAGAAAATAGTTATAGGCCAATGCCCACTACCATTAACGAATATTCTCTCTAAATTGACATGAGAAGAGTTCACACCACGAAGATTATTCAGATCGTCCTCGTTATAAAAGTCAAATGGAATACTTTTGAAAGACTTGAGACCTTGATATAGTTCATTTAGACATCGATCAAGGGCTATATCTTCTATGAAATCTGAAGCGAGCTTAAAGTTATATCTCTTATTTTTCTTATCAATAATGATTAAGCCAATCACCGGAAGCCCTTTGCCTAGAGAACAATCTTTTATTATTAGTTCATAACCTTTAATTGAGTTCAAATAATCAAGCTTATTCTTTACTGTTGGATTGGTGAAATAGCTATGCGGTATTGTTGGAGGGACAATACCATACGTATATATCTGTGTAATGGCATATCGTTCGAATATTTCACACATCCCTTGTAAAAGAGCCTCCGATGGGATATTACCAGAAGCCATTCCATTGGAACCTGTTGCTGATAGACATAATTCAATTGGGACGAAAAGTTCTTTTTGATTTTGGCAATCATAAAATGGTATGCATAGGAAAGGTTTATCTCCATACTTTTCGACCAAATCATGTGCAAATTCTTCTATATCGTCATAATTGAATAATGCGCATAATTCTTTCCCAAATCTTATTAAGACTTCTTCTCCCGATAAATATATCTCTTGTGGATCATAGTAAAAATCAAAGACTAAATCTTTTTGTTGCAAGTATTGCCTATAAGATTGATCCGCTTTACTAGAGTTCAGAAACTCTTCTGTAGCAAATCTTCTTGCGAAAAGAAGCATGTTATTTTGGAGACGTTCCATAAACTCTGCGTACCCACTAGCCAACGAATACTCAAATGAGGAACCCTTCCCATTTGTGCCGATATTAAGGTCTCTAATCTTATCATTCCCAATCGTGATACGACATGAATAAAATTTAGAGGACTCTACATAACTCTCACTTGTGAGGAGTCCCAACTTTCCTAGAATTGCTTTGATACGAGTTATTGTACTTACAGGAGTAGTAGCTTTGTACTTCTTTTTCATACTCACTTATATATTAAATAGTTAAATATTGTCATTCAAAAAAGACTGATTGAGAGAATAGAACTCTCTTATAGATGCAAAATAATCTCTCAAATTATGTATTTCGCTCAATTCACAAAGATCCATAATACTAAAAAATATCCGACTAGAAAAAACTCTATTTTGGGTATAATTGATTTTGTCAATTTCATACGGAATATCGGATGTATTGCGATAATAATGTCCAAAACAGACATCTTTTACTAGGATGCACTTACCTCGATTTTTCCAAACTCGCATGCTCATAACTTGCTCGTCAAACCCATATCCGTCAAGACCACATAAGCCTCCAAAGCTTTGCCAAAAAGTACGAGAGCAGAAATAAGCACCGCCCAATACACATGGAACTAGTTCTATTGAATCAGTGGGAACGTGTTCCTTATAATTCCATTTTACAAGCAAATCCAAAGGATTTATATATGCCCCAAAAGATCGTTGTCTTTCTTTGATCAAACTACCATGCTTGTCTATAGATGCAGTTTGACAGCAGTAAAGTTGATTTTCTGCGTTCATCCCATAATCTAGCAACTTCCTATCCCAATATTTTGTCAATGCTATCATATGTCCATCCAACAACAAGAAAAATTTTGAATCGCAGAGTGCTATCCCAATTTCCCTACTGCGTGCTATCCCTTTTTTTGTACTATTTCTATGATATTTAGCGCCAAATTCTACTGCGAGACTCTGATAATCATAATGATCAGTTGATGCATCATCAATTAAAAGAATCTCTGTCAGATGAGAATCCATCGTAGAAAAGATATTCTCGACTGTCATTCTGAGCAAGTCCGCCTCATTGCTAAAAGGTATTACGATCGTCAAAGCCTTTCTCATCATATTCCAATCCTATCCTTTTTAATATCCACCTTATTTTTCTTGAACATATCTCCCAATGTCCACTGTAAAGCTAACTTTAAGATACGAGTGTCATTGTCCAATGTGAATTTGTAGTTTTGGTTTCCGATGTTTGCTCTCGTTGTAGAATTCTTTCCTCGTAGTAAATCTTGTACATCTAATGACAAAGACAAATTCTTTCGTATGAACCAGCGTACTCCAATATCTAAACTATGGAGAGAAGAAACGTCATAAATCCCCTGTATCATGGGTGTTACATAATATCCATCTAAATAACAAGAGATGTTTTTTATCGGTGAATAATTGATATTGATAGCTACCCTACCGGTAAGCTTAGTTCGATCAAAGGCTATATTTTGTAATTGACCTCTGTGCATAAGGTAGAAGACAGTTCCCGTTAATCTCAAATCAAAATTGTTGGAAACATTTAGAGGTATTATAGTCATCAATCCCCACTGTCTATTCATTTCCATATTTATAGAATGATATGTAGCAGTCTGTTCTTTGGGATCTATGTAAAGTTGTTGGGTAATATGATTTTTAGTGTCTTGAAGAAAAAACTGTGTGATATATTTTCCTTTGTTTATCCATGCTAGTCGCAAGGAATTCATTTGACTAGGAACGAGTGAAGGGTTTCCTTGTACTCTCGTCAACTCTGATATATATGAAAGACCTGAAGTTAATTGCCAGTAGTCAGGATCTCTCAACTCTGATGAGTATGAGAGCATTAGCACATTCCGTTTGGGTAAGCGAAATGTAAGGCTTGCCGTTGGATATAGCCTTGAAACTTTACGATTCTCTTCTTTGCCATGAATCCAACGATCTATATGTAAATCATAAATAAGATTACCTTTTACTGTTAGCCATTTAGTTACGGTATAGTCAGCTCCTAAATAGGTCTTATTGTAAAACTCTATATCTTTAGATTTCACTTCATGCGAGGTGATTTTTTGTTGTATCTCATTATTTACTATACTTGTCCTAAAATATTCTCCTGCTATGATTCTCAACCCTTTTATGCTTTTGACTGGTTGATTGTAATCAATTGTAAGCCCGCTTCTGTAGACTTGCTGATTGAGTAATTGAGGAACAAGTCGCTCAGTGATAGTTGGTTGACTTATTCTCTCTGTGTGGTAGCTCATCCCTTGGAGTGACATTGTTAACCTTGGGGAGGTATACGAAAGATCTACTATATGATTAGATGCCTTTGTATTGTTCTCAATCTGAGATTTAATATTTTTCCGTCCATCTGCTAAACTAGTATTTCCAACAATATTGCCCTCAGAAGCGGAATGGTTAATGTTATAAACAAAACCCAATTGTTGTTTACCATCAGAAGAAATAGGGTAGATAAAACTAAGGTAACCTTTATGAAAATTCCCCTTGGTATTATTTTCCGATAATTCAGAGAAATCTATTACTTTCTCAGATTTTCCCCAGATAGACTGATTGGTAAAATAATTTTCGTTAGCATAAGAGTAATGAGCTTGTACGGAAAGTGACTTTAGGTTCGTATTAACCGTAAGGTTTCCATAAGTAGTCGTTCGCCTTGAAAAGTCTCCTCCAATATTCAGGTCTGTCTGAAAATGTTTGCCACGGGGAGCTTTTTTTAGTACGATGTTGATGGAGGAATGCATGCTTCCCAATTCTGGAGCAGGATCGTACCTAATGTCAATTCGCTCAATCATCTCGGGAGAGATCGCTTTCAGTTTCGTAACAATTTGATCATATGACATAAGCGTCTTGCGTCCATTGATTACTAGTGTTGTAGAAGGCATACCAATCAGAGATACCATCCCTTTTTCTATGCTTACTCCAGGTAGCTTACTTAGCATGTCATATGCACTCGCAACACTCCTGCCAATCTTTTGTAAAGAATGGTTGGAATAGACTAATACCCCTCCCTCAACCTTTACCATTGGACGTTCGGATACGATGACCACCTCATCTAACACTTTAACGATATCTTCTAGAATGAAATAATTTACCCGTCCTTGCTCAATCTTTTGTAAGGTTAGAGACTTATACCCTAAATGGCTCAGAGAAATATTTAGACAATTACTAAACTTTTCAGTTGGCTTGATAACAAAACGTCCAGACTTACTGGTTACGATCGTTTCAAGTCTCTGAAGTGTATCGGTACAGTTGTAGACACTTACAGTAGCTTCTGAAATAGGACGCCCAGAGTGATCTAAAACCACTCCTTCTATATCATTATTTTGAGCAAAACATATATCTGTTATAGATAATAGTAATGCTATAACCAATGCCAATCTATTAAAATGCATAATTATGAGGAGAAAAGATTAAGAGGGGGACAGGGCAAGCCCTGCCCCCCAAAATTCAATTAAGTTCACTCAGAACGTAGAGTTATCACAAAGGATACTGAATAAGATTCTCTTACATTAATCCGTGACCTCTAGTTCTGTCTGGTGTTACAACGACTTCATCCAGTGTACCACCATCTAATGTATCTTCGGATTTGCTAATATCATTAGCTACCGATCTACCTGCCTTGATGGCTTCCACTGAAACTTCCTCGACTTCAACACTTTGAATTTGCAGTCTTTCAGATAGAGTTTTCATACTAAAATACTTTTGTTAGTTACACTCCATTCATACTCAAGAGCTATTTGTACCTTTACAATCTGTTTGGTCAGAGCCCTTTTTAGTACCATAGGGGGCGGCTATGTTGCGATAGCAAATGTTAGATGTACGAGCTAACAAAAACTTTTGCAATATTAGCGTGAGACGCGTCTCACCTTTTCGAGGTGTACTATCCTCTACCTACGAGCTCTGTAGATATTATGCTTTGATATCAAATGTATTCAATAATACTATTCCATACGAGAATCTACCACTTTCTGAAACGAGATGGAATTTTTCTCCCTTCGTCTATTTCTCTGCTACTTGCTTCTTAGAATAGAATTCATCATCTGCATGAGAGCAGCTTCTATTTCTCGTTTTGGAATACTTGTAAAATCTATTCCACAAAATGTAGACACATCCTTATGCAATGCCAAGTACTGTATTCCTGCTGTAAGAATAGCTAATTGTATTCTCAATGTATCTGGAGATTCAGATGCTTTAGCATAGAAATCAACTAAATCTTCTGTCTTAATCTCTCTCTCCTTTGCTATTTCAACAGCAGCTTCCAATGGAGCATCTTGGAGCTCCAAACGAAGCAAAGATGCTAATAATCTATCTTCTGCAATTTGTGCCCATAAAGAGAGTAGAATCTGTGTCAAATCCTCTGGAGTTCTATTTAGTTTTTCAACTGGGAATTCTTCATAATGAGAAAACCAAAAATCATGGTCACGGATAAATTTCTCCACATAAAAGGCAAACCCCTCAGGATAGCGTCTATAAAATACTTGAGGTTCTATTTCTGCTCGATCACAAACTTCTTGAATAGAAAGTCCTCCAAACCCCTTTTCTCGTACAATATCCTCTGTTGCCTTATCAATTAACTGAGCAATCTCGGCAGAAGAGCGTCTCTTTCTTGGCATATATTTATAATCCTTCTTTGTTACTGTAAGCAATTTTGAAATTAAAAAGTCTATATCTCTATATGAGTGTAAGTTGGAAAGAGCTAATCGCAATCTTGGGTAGCGTTTTGAGACAGCAGGATAGCCGATAGGAACGATATAAACATCGTGTCGAAGTAAACGTTCTGCCCACAGAATAGCTTCATCATAACTCGGGGTCAGTATTCCTACGATAGGAGTGGTGGAGTCTGTTGTGGAGAAACCAGCTTCTTGTAGTTTCTCTTTTGCGTACTGTGCTTTTGCCAACAACTCTTTTCGCTCAGAGGTCGCTTTCTGAATTAACTCTAAAGATTTCAAAGCAGTAGCCAAACAAGGAGGAGGAAGAGAAACCGAAAAGCAGCAACTTCCTGCATAGTAACGGATGTAATCAATTAGCTCCTTGCGCCCGGATACGTACCCTCCAATACTTCCAAAAGCCTTACTGAGTGTCCCCGTAACAAGAGGAACCTGTCCCAACAAATTCAATTCCTCTAAAAGACCGGCACCATTTTCACCTAACACTCCGATACCATGGGCATCATCCACGATGAGCAAAGCCCCATGCTTTTGAGAAATCTCTAAATACTCCCGAACCAAACCTCTATCTCCATCTTGGGAATAAACCCCATCCATCACGACATACAGATTACTTCCTTCAACTTTGTAGCGTTGCAGGGCAGCGTCTAATGCCTCCGGGTCATTGTGAGGAAGTACTTTACACGTACAATGCCTTACTCCTTCAAAGACACTTCGATGAACCCCTTTATCAAGGAAGACAATATCATTAGGCTTCGCCAAAGCAGAAAACACGCCGACATTCGTAGAGAATCCGGAATTAAAAACCAATGTGTCTTCTGTGTTCAAAAGAGCAGAAAGTCCATCTTCCAATCTCTTTTGGAATGAAGAATAGCCTCCAATGCTGGGAGCGGCACAGAATCCCGTCCCAAATTGATTGATGGCTCTGATGGCATCACTTTGCACAAGTGGATGCTGGGAAAGCCCTAAATAATCATTGGAAACAAAACTGACCATGCGAGAATTGGCGCGATTTCTCAAAGACATTTTAGAAGACACCGCAGAGTCAGACTCTTTCCAATAGACTTGTCCGGCTTCATTCCCATAATTGTCTTTGTATTGAGAGAACTCTTTCGCAAGTTCCTCAATAGATTGGGATGACTGTGCTATGTTGTATTTATCTAGCTTCATAGATAGAGTGTTATCTTAACATAGCGCAATAGTTCGTTAAAAAATATCCAAGCCTAAGCGGCTCTGGCAGTAAATAAAATGAGTTCTTTGAAAAGTTTGTCAATAACTTGCGGGTCTGGGCTAATCCCAAACACGCAAATAAATCGTTCAAG
>NZ_JBHSGO010000215.1:0-58201 GCF_042654485.1 Falsiporphyromonas endometrii
ATATCCTTCCTCCAACATATGCATGTAACGGAGACGATCATAATAACTATGCTTTCGTCTTTTCTTTTTGTTTGATTCCATAAATAAACCCCAAAAGTTTTGAGTCTAACTTTTGGGGTTCATATCAAGGATGAGTCCCCTTTTTACTGCTCTTTAGTGACTGCTTTTGCTTATTTTTGGCACACAATAAAGTCTCCACAACAATTCATAATGCGATCTTTTAAGTGTTTGATCATATTTTCCGACCCAATGCTCTAAAGACATTTTGAATTAAAAAGACATTTCTATTTGGAACAAATGTACAATCTATATCATCTTTCGGTATCAGAACTAATCTTAGGATCTTACCTAATGGTCATCAATCTGCTATCCTTTTGGCTTTTCTTCATAGACAAAAGAAGAGCCATCAAAAGAAGGTGGAGAATCAAAGAATCCACACTTCTTATGATGGCTGTCTTAGGTGGCTCCATTGGAGCACTTACAGGTATGTATATATTTAGGCACAAGACACTGCACAAAAAGTTTAGATACGGGATTCCACTTATTATGCTGTTGCAGATTGCAGCTGCCTTGTATTTTAGAGTTTACCGAGTTTACTAAATCAAAGTAACTCTATTCATTGTGATCACTACTTTCCAATCCTATAATTTAGACCAATACTTACCAATTCATTTATTTGCAAGTACCTTCCCCAATTGGTACTCGGATTGGTTGTATCATCATATCTCAAATAGAAATAGAATCTTGTTGAAAGGTATTTCGTCAAAGCACAATTGATGGTATTCTCCCACTCTACCCTTGCATCATGATAGGAAGTGGTATAATACAATCGCGATATATAGCTCAAATTCATATTAAAGTCCCAACGCATCTCTGCTTTGAAACTTGAAATAAATTGATACAGATAATTCTTATCATCTTTAAATCCGTGACGAGCGAGATCTATATTCTTACGAGCACTCCACTTCATATTGTACGCAAAGGGAGCTATATTGAGCGACAATTTAAGTTTGCGACCATAAACCTTTTCACTTTTTTTTGCCAGTTCATATTTCATACCAAGACCAAAGTCGAGTGTAATAGGAGAGAAAAGAGCTGCCTGCAAATCATGCGAATTCTCTTTGTTTGCATTAAACAGCTGCGTCCTAACTTCAGCATCGGCCGAATAATACCAATTGGAATAAGCTTTATAACCATAGTTGGTATGAAATCTCAGCAAGTCATCTGCCACTCTATACTTTCTTACGGTATCTCCTTGAGAATTATATACACTAAGTTTATATTCCAACTCATTAAACCACTTTACTTTTTCTCTATTGTACTCAAAAGTAAAATAGTTTCTACTAAAGAGATTTAAGTTGCTGGATCCTCCTTTATACCAGTTGGAAGAGACATAATTTTGAGAAAATTGCAACGTACTTTCATAGACTGTACTCCAATATCTTCGCTTATTGAAAGCATCTTCCATATTTGAAAGAGGATTATCGGCCTTGTCTGTATTAGCATACTCTTCTTCACTAAAAAGTTTGACCTTCTCCGGTTCAACCTGTTTGATTTCGTACTTATAATTATCAAGATAAGATTTGGTGTATGCAAAATCCCACATATTATTTTTAAACATATCATTCAAGATCCTATCTTGTATCTCCATCTGATCAAGTCCGATGGGTTGATTGTGGAAAAAATCTTCTGACGAATGGTTTGTTGCAAAATTCAAATGAGTGGGAAGTTGTGGTTTCTCGAGTTTCTTATCCATTGGAAAAACGACAAGGGGAAGCTTCAAGCGTTCTGTAAAAAGACGAGTAGCTACAGTACGAGCACTCGGATTTGGCCATCCACCATTCAAATAATAATTCAATTTTTCTTTGATGGGATCGGCTACTTTGTGCTTTTTCAATGCATTATGTACCGAATCTGAATGAATCCTATCATTTACCGAATCCGAATCAATAATTGGCACATAATACGAACTGTTGATAACAGAGGTGTCGGCCAAAGTAATTATATCGACAACCTGTCCATTCATATGGATATAACTTGCCAAAGACATAATTAGCACACAGAACAATATGTATATTTCTCGTTTCATAAATCAATTATTTTAGACAAAGGTAAGAAACACTTTAAGATGCTCCTTTGAAGCTATTGCAAAACATAAAGATAGATTCTATCAATAAACTATTTGGAGGTTAATAAGCGTTTCTTAATCAACTCAACAAACTGATAGTTCTTTTTTCCCCACTTCGGAGCCAATATCATATCCTTAGGAGAGGATGAAACAAATCGCTCAACTACAATATCCGGGCGAAGTTGACGAAGAAAATCTACACAAAGATCGACGTATTCATCTTCAGTAAACAAATGATAGCGATCGGGATGAAGCACAAAATCCCGTGCCATCAAAGTCCCCTTAATAATCTGCAACTGGTGAAGTTTTAACGTTGAAATAGGTAAATCGTTTAAACGCTGTGCATGACTGAGCATATCTTCTCTTGATTCTCCAGGAAGACCAAGGATCAGATGAGCTCCACACAGCAACCCCGAATCATGTGTACGCAAAATAGTTTCTTTGCTACATTCAAACGTATGCCCTCGCTGTACGAGTTCAAGTGTTCGATCAATTGTAGACTCAACACCATATTCTATTAAGACAAAATACTCTTTAGAAAGCTGACTGAGAAAAGACAAAAGACTATCCGGCATACAATCCGGCCTGGTCCCAATGACAAGACCAACAACACCGGGGTAAGACAATGCTTCTAAGTACATCTCTTTGAGTTTTTCGACCTCGCCATAAGTGGATGTATAAGCCTGGAAGTAGGCCAGATATTCCATAGACGGATACTTATGAGAGAAAAAACTAATCCCCTCTTGCAATTGCTCTGTCACAGACTTATGAGACAAAGCATAAGCCGGACTAAAACTCTTGTTGTTGCAATACGTACATCCACCTCGTCCTAAGCTTCCATCTCGTGTGGGGCAGTTGTGAATCAAGTCCAAAGATATCTTTTGCACCTTCTTACCCGGAAAATACTCTGACATAAAAGATGCAAAGTCTCTATAAAGCATATTCTCTTTCATAAGGACAAAGATAAGTTGATTAGCTTTTTATTCACACTGTATCAATAAAAACTATTACATTATAGATGATATGAAAAGGTTATTTAATAAACTATATATACCTTTGGAGTAGTTGATAGATGCATGGGAGGAGATGCTTACACCTACCATCTTCTAAGATAATTATTATGTAAGCAATAACATTGTTTATCACTAAAAATAAGATAGAATTATGACACACAAACTAATCACACTGCCGTATGCCAATGATGCACTTGCTCCTGTAATCTCAAAAGAAACAGTAGAGTTTCATCACGGTAAGCACCTACAAACCTATGTAGACAATCTCAATAAGCTAATTGCCGGCACAGAATATGAGAATATGCCGGTAGAAGAAATTGTTGCTAAGGCTGAAGGCGGTATTTTCAATAATGCCGGACAGATTGTAAACCACAATCTTTATTTCCTTCAGTTCTGCCCACAAAGCCAAGCAAAGGCAAAGCCTGAAGGCAAATTGCTCAAAGCGATTGAAGATGCTTTCGGCAGCTTTGAGAAGTTTAAGGAAGAAATGACTAACGCAGCTGTTACTCTATTCGGTTCAGGATGGGCATGGCTTGCTGCCGACAAAAACGGCAAATTGGTTATCACCAAAGAGGCTAATGGTAGCAACCCTCTCAAAAATGGCATGAAGCCAATCCTTGGTTTTGATGTTTGGGAACACGCTTACTATCTTGACTTCCAAAATAGAAGAGCTGCTCAGATTGGAGAGCTTTGGTCAATCATCAACTGGGATGAAGTGGCTAAGAGATACTAATTGTTTTCTTAAAGCAAGATGATAACTTGAGGTGAAAAACATTGATTTTTCACTCGCAATAAAAGGGCTGTGCCAAAATCATTTGGTGCAGCCCTTACTATTTTTAGGCTATTATTTGACCCAATTTGATGCTCTATGAAGCAAAAACAAGATGATGTATTTCCACTAAACCACATATAATTAGATAAATAATGTAAATATATCAAGGTCTATTTTCGAATAAAAACAGCCCATTTTTGACCTTAAAGGAGGGTATTTTCCCTATAATAACAGACAGAAGGAGAATATATAGGAGCCGTAATATATTAAATTATGTAAACAGAGTTTTTAATTTATCATTCGCCCACTTAAAAATTGCTTTTAGGCCGCCTTTTTTGGAAGGTCGCGCGACTTGCAATCCATTCTCGCGCTACATTGAACCTAAACTCGCGCGAGGTTGCACCTGAAGTAGCGCGACTTCGCATGTCAAGGTCGCGCGAGATCAGATCGAAAGTCGCGCGAGAATAGATTGCTTCTCGCGCGAGCTTATTTGTTAAAATAGCGCATAAAAAAGCCCGTTTCGTACTAATAAAACGGGCAAAGTGCGTACAGGGTCAGATTCCCCTAACCCCAATAGGTGTGAAAATCGATATAAATAGGAGTTGCTTGAGCCCCTTTTGGAGCATCATGGGCAGTAATAATATTTAACAAATAAACCTCTTTCATTACGAACTTCACAGCTCCTTGACAAAAAGTATTTTTGGGATTGTATTTGATGTTTGAAAGGGCACAGATTTGTTCCATCTCGATAAGACATACCTCACCCCTTCGAAGGAGTATTCCTCCAAGCGTAATAGAAATCAAAAGTATGGTTAGTAGTATGCTTATCTCCATGGAATTTATACTTTACGAATAGCTAAGATACTCAAAAGTAATTACTTTAGCAACGACTCTCCAGATAGACCAGGTTGAAAATACAGATAAGACAATCCTTTGTTTATCACATTTTGATTTATACCTTGAAGCAATGAAAATTCTTTTCGGTTCATTCATAATGAGCGTTTATTGAACATCTCAACAAAGAGCTTTCAAATCCGTGAGGTTTGTTTGTCCAAAATACATAAATTTGTGTTCTATGAAAATATTAGCTGTAGCCAAAAATTATATAAAGCATATAGATGAAATGTCCCAAAAGTTGGACACTTCAAAAGATGTTCCAACATCTCCCATATTTTTTCTCAAAGGAGATGCCGTACATCGTGATGGGTTTCCTTTTTTCTATCCTGATCTTAGTAATGAGATTGAGTACGAAACTGAGATTGTCGTCAAAATTGATCGAATAGGGAAATATATTGACGAAAAATTTGCTCATCGCTATTATAGCGAAATAACGGTTGGACTTGATCTAACGGCCAGAGACCTTCAAAGAGAAGCAAAAGCAAAGGGTCTTCCATGGATGACTTCCAAAGCATTCGAAGACTCTGCCATTGTAGGGAAATGGTTTCCTAAAGAGATGTTTTTGGACGTCAATAATATTGATTTTCACCTAAACATTGACGGTAAAGTGGTACAAAAGGGGAATACTAAGGATATGATCTTTAGTATTGACCGACTGATAGCCGAGGCCAGTCGAATCTTTCCGCTCAGAATGGGAGACCTCATATATTGTGGCACTCCTTCCGGCGTGGGTCCGATCAAGATAGGTCAACAAATCGAAGGTTATATCGCAAACAATAAAGCGTTCACCTTTAGCGTTAAGTAAATAACGCCAATTAATATTGACATAAAATGAGATATCTAAGATATTTACCTCTTCTATTTGCCTTATGCATCTTCAACATAAAGGGACAATCTTTTCCTAAGGCTTCTTCTGAAGGCTTTCCAAGACAAAAAGAATCTTCAGTAATGAAGAGCGGCAAATGGGTTAAGATAAAACTTAAACCTACGGGAGGACTATATAAGATTACCTTTGACGAGCTCAAAAAAATCGGATTTGACAATCCTCAATCCGTAGGTGTATATGGATATGGAGGGGCATTATTACCCGAAAATCTAAATCGCTTTAGAGCTACCGACATTCCACAGGTACCTGTTTTACAAGAAAACAACACATTGTATTTCTATGCACCCGGTCTTATAACTTGGTATTACAACAGCGATAAAGACATTTTCTCCCATACCACAAATATCTATTCCAACGATGTTTATATGCTTCTATCGGATGCAGAAGCACCTCTAATGATGAAGCAAATTGCCTCAAAAGCTTCTTCCACGACACAGGCTGTAAGCAGGGCTGTCGTTGTTCACGAAAAAGACAATGTATCACTTGCATATTCCGGGAGGCAGCTGTTTGGAGAGCCTTTGACATACCAAACAAATTATACTTTCGATGAGAAAGTTCCGCAGGGGGCATACGAGGTAAATAAAGTATGCCTCAGATATGTTGCAAGAAGAGAGAAGACAGGGCAAAATGTCAGTTTACAGCTAAATGTCAACGGACAAAAAGCAATCCAATACAATCAAACTCCACATGGGGGGGAGATCTTTGGAAACTACATCAAAGGCTACGATTTGATCAGCTACAATTCACCGGGCATTAAAGTCAGCCCCGGGCAACTTCAGATTGGTCTAAATTATTCTCAAAAGGGACTGATAAGCTATCTGGATTATTATGAGCTTAATGTTCTATGCAATACAACCTACACTCCCGGCAACCAACTAACCCTCTTCTATAGTCCACAAGACATGAATGGGCATGGTGATGCTGTCAAATACATGGTCAAAAATGCAGACAAAAATCTCAAAGTAATCAAGGTTTCTGTTGTTGGAGAGCCGCAACTATGCCCAACACAATCTGATGGAAGCTTTACGGATGATGCTCCGGGAAATCATGGAGCCATTTATCTTGCAGCAAAACTTTCGGATGCTTATACACCCGACATAGTTGGAGAGATCAGCAACCAAGATCTAAAAGGATTTGAAAATCCAGATCTACTTATCATATCTACAAATGCTCTTCTTCCTGAAGCTAAACGACTAGCAAAATATCATGAAGAAGCTGACGGGATGAAGGTACTCGTAACGACTCAAAGTGAAGTGTTTAATGAGTATACCGGTGGAGTTGCAGATGCCACAGCTTACAGAATCTTTGCAAAGACATTTTACGACAGATGGAAATCCAATAACTCCGACAATCAGGCTATCTGCCCTATTCAACTGCTTCTTTTTGGCGATGGTGCTTATGACAATAGGAAACTCACCAATGAGTGGAAGCAGCCTGCAGTGAGAGATATTGAGTTTCTTCTTACTTACCAAAGTTGCAATTCACTTGATGTCTATACATATATTGCAGACTCTTACTTTGGAGCTCTGGACGAAAAGCAATCAGCAAGACAAATAGGAGCACAAGACTATCAAATTGGAATAGGAAGAATGCCTGTTCGCACCCTTGATCAAGCAAGAGCTTGCGTTACAAAAACAATATCTTACGCAGAAGACAGACAACCGGGTCCATGGAAAAACAGAGCTGTTTTTATGGCAGACAATGGTGATGGATTTAGCCACTTCACACAAAGTGGAAGTATTGCAAACGCCTTGCAGAAGCTATGCCCATCGATGATCATCGAAAGGCTTCCAATGGATATGTTCGAAAGAATTAATGTCAATGGACAAACAACCGTACCGGTAGCAAAACAAAAGCTTCACGATGCACTCAACAAGGGAATACTCCTACTTAATTATAATGGACATGGTGGTCCACAAGGTTGGGGTGATGAGCAAATCATTACCATGAACTCCGTTAAGTCTATGAATTACAAGAACCTTCCAATTTGGATTACTGCGACTTGTGATTTTGCCAACTTTGACAACTTTGCCACCTCTGCAGGAGAAGAGGCCTTCTTGAATAAAAAAGGTGGAGCAGCTGTCTTATATACAACCACCAGAGTGGTGATGGACATCCCCAACAGAGATCTCAATGAGTCAATGATGAAACAGATGTTTGGCAAAGTATCCAATGGCAAAACAAGATTCTTGGGCACCATTCTATCAGAAGCAAAAAACAATCTCTCATCCAGTTATAGTGGTAGAGACACAATCAACAGCTTAAGTTTCACCCTACTTGGAGATCCGGCGATAAGAATCAAACTTCCAACTCGCAATGTGGTACTCAAAAGTATCAATGGTCAAAGCTGTCCGGCAAGTGAAGGGAAGCTAATTCCCCTTCAAGCGCTTCAAAATGTCCAATTAGAGGGAGTGATTACAGACCATGATGGCAATGAAGACCATTCTTTTAGTGGACAGCTTTTCATCACTGTGTATGATAGTAGACAAACGATGGAGACAATCCCTATCTATGACTCCGATGGCAATCCTATAGTCAGAAGTTTTGAAGACTATCCCAGTATTATCTATGCTGGTATTGTTGATGTCAAGGAGGGTAAATTTACAACCGAATTCATTGTTCCCAAGGATTTGATTTACAATGGTACAGAAGGTAGAATTTCGCTCTTTGCATACGACTCAAAACAAAAGATAGAGGCTGTGGGACAAAGCAAAGACTTCACCATTGTTCATGGTACGGCCGAGGAGGACAAAGATGTACCTCCTCCCACAATTGAAAGCATGTACTTTGGGGATGAAAACTTCAAACAAGGAGGGGTCGTTAATGAAACGCCACTCTTTGTAGCTAATCTTTTCGACAAATATGGTATTAGCTATTCCGGACTGGGGACAGGTCACAGCATAACCTTATCCATTGATAATAAAGCAGGCATGACCTATAATTTGAATGATTATTACACTCCTTCTAAAACAGAAGCCGGCAAAGGAAAAGTAGCAGTAGTATTGCCCAAACTCCCGGAAGGAGACCATATAGCCACATTTACGGTTTGGAATATTTACAACAAAGAAGAGACCCAATCGATAGACTTTAGGGTTGTATCAGACTGCAAACCTTCTGTTGAGGTTAAATCTATCAATCCAAACCCTGTCAGGGATAGCCATGTTACGTTCAAACTTCTGACCAACCAACCGGGCACTAACCTGGATTGCTACGTTGAGCTTTACGACTTCACCGGAAGAGTTGTTCTTAGAAGCCCGAAAGAGCTTGTCAAAGCAGAGGCAGACTCTGAAGCAAGCCTCAATGTAGAAGTTGATCCGGCAATCCCCGATGGTCTATATGTATACAGAATATTCTTAGGAAACGATACAAACAAGATGGCTACAACTCAAGGTAAACTTATTATTCAACGACAATAAAAAGCCTTTTTAGTACGTTTGTAGGACATTATCACAGAAATCAGATAAACAAATCAAAATGAATACAAAGAAAGCTAAGACAATCTTGATAATAGCAGCATCTATGTTGCTGTTGAACGGAAAAGCGAAAGCCCAAAAGCTAAGGGTAGTTTCTACAGCAGTTCCTTCTCTTCAGATTTCACCAGATGCCAGAGCAGCCGGCTTGGGAGACCAAGGAACCTCAACCACTCCGGACCCTTACTCTCAATTTTGGAATCTTGCCAAATACTCATTTATGGGAAGCAAAGCCGGTTTTGGATTGTCTTATACTCCATGGTTATCCAAATTGGTCAATGACATTGCACTAATTCAAGCATCCGGATATTATCAAATAGGGAGTGACAATAATCAGGCAATTAGTGCTTCAGTAAGATATTTCACCATGGGCAAATTGACCATGTTCGATAATATGGGCCAGTCTATGGGTGAAGCTCACCCCAATGAGTTTGCCATTGATCTGGGATATTCTCGACAACTATCCGAAAACTTCTCTATGGGTGTAGCTCTGCGTTATATCCACTCGGATAAGAGTTCGTATGACGGGGACAGCAAAGGAAATGCATTTGCAGCAGACGTAGCCGGCTTCCTCAATAAATATGTAATGCTTGGAGACGCCGAAAGCTTATGGACCTTTGGTTTTAATATCAAGAATATAGGTACCAAGATATCATTTGGAGACAACTCGAGAAGCAGTTTTATCCCCACATCTCTAAACATTGGTACCGGGCTCCTCTACCCTATTGACGAATACAATGCTATTTCATTCAATGTTGAGGCATCCAAACTCTTAGTCCCTACCCCTCCGTTCAAAGAGGATTACGAATCGGACGAAGAGTATCAAAAAGAAATTGATAAGTACGAAAACACCAGTTCTATATCCGGTATTTTCAAAAGTTTTGGTGATGCCAAAGGTGGATTCTCCGAAGAGTTTAAGGAAATCAATTGGGCTTTGGGTGCTGAATATAGCTATGACAATAGATTCTTCTTAAGAGCCGGATATCACTATCAAAGTCCGGAAAAGTGTAATCTTTCATACTTCACTTGTGGTGCCGGATTCAAAATGAATGTATTTCGCGTGGATGCTTCATATTTGATCTCTACTGTTCAAAACAACCCTCTTGATCAAACGTTAAGATTTACTCTGGCTTTTGATATGGACGGTATCGCTAATCTATTTAAGTAATACATATATTTCGAGAAGATATAATGTCTAAACATTTTTCTGAATGCCCCTTTCGAATTGGATACGGATATGACGTACACCAATTAGAAGAGGGGCTTCCTCTTTGGTTGGGAGGAATCAAAATAACTCATACCCACGGATTAAAAGGACATAGTGATGCTGATGTTGCCATTCATGCACTATGTGATGCAATCCTCGGTGCTTGTGCTCTCGGTGATATAGGGAAGCATTTTCCCCCTTCGGACGAAAAATATAAAGGGATAGATAGTAAGATTCTTCTTAAAGAGGTGATTATGATGATCCACCAAGAAGGCTACAAGATTGGAAATGCCGACCTTACCATTGCAGCTGAGAAGCCCAAACTGCTCCCCCATATTGATAATATGAGAGAGTGCCTCAGCAATATTATGGATTGTTTGATCGATCAAATTTCAATCAAAGCTACAACGACCGAAAAACTTGGTTTTACGGGAAGAGAAGAGGGCATCTCGGCTTCTGCAATAGTCTTAATCTACAAAGCAAATGAAGACTAATCCCTCCACAACTCCGACACTATCGATTCTTATTCCGGTCTTTCGATACAACTGCAGACAACTTGTCGAAACTTTATCAAAAGAGGCTCGGGAACTAAATATACCTTACGAGATTATACTGGGAGATGATTGCTCAGGCAAAGACTGGAAAGAGATATATGATAAGTGGACTAAGGAGATTGCAAACCTATTGATATACCATTCCCATGAAAATTTGGGTGCCGGCAAAATGAGAAACAGACTCGTAGAACAGGCCAAGTGGGACACGATCTTACTACTTGACTCTGATGTCTTGCCTCAGTCCGACTCCTTTATCAAAGATTACCTCTCTTCCCTTGAGCCTAACGCAGTCGTCTGTGGCGGATTTGTATATAATCCCAATGATGTCACTCCTGACAGATTGCTAAGATATGAGTATGGTATCAGAATAGAATCTCAAAGTGCTCAAGAGAGAGCCAAAGATCCTTACAAGTCATTCATTGCCATGTCTATGCTGACGACAAGACAGGTGTTTGATGTCGTTTGCTACCCACCCGAAATGGGAATGGGATACGAAGATGCAAGGTTTGGTCATATCTTAAAATTGGCAGAAGTCCCCATCATACACATAGACAATCCGGTCATACATCAACTAAAAGAGACAAGTGAGCAATTTTTAGCCACAACGCGCAGGTACGTAGACAACCTTTATCGTCATAGAGTGACACTAAAATCCAGTGAGATAAAACTTCTCGACACTTTTAATAAGATGAAGAGGATGAGAATAACTCCAATCTTAAGAGTAGGATGGAAGCTATTTCACAGTTCCATGGAGAGACATCTATGTGGAAGGAAACCTTCTATGACGGTTTTTTCAGCATATAAATTGTTGTACATTAGTAGCCTACATCGTGTAGAAAAACCTACTATTACACAAAATAAACAAACATGAACAGGCGAAAACCTATCCTATCTCTTTTTAGCTGCATAGTAGTGATACTATCTCTATCCGGTTATTTATCTTCATGCGACACAGAGGATCGTTATACATCTAATCCAAAAGAAAATTTTGATGCTCTTTGGAGCGAGTTGGACAAAGGGTACTGCTACTTTGATATCAAGCTGCCCAAAGATTCGACATGGAGAGATATGTATGACAAATATGTAGATAGTCTGCGTCCAAAGATGTCTACAGACTCTCTTTTTAGAGTCATGACCATGCTAATCAGAGAACTCAAAGATGGGCATGTCAACCTGATCACTCCGTTTAACAATGGAAGATATTGGAACTGGAAAGACGATTATCCAAGAAATCTAAACATTTATGTCAGAGATAAATACCTTGGGCATGACTATTCAATTGCAGCAGGATTCAAATACAAAAAGATAAAGTATAACAATCATGCCAAAGACAGCATAGCTCTTGTTGTTTACAATAGTTTCTCATCTCCTATAGGAGAGGGGAATATCAATGGTATGCTTAGTAGATTGATAGATTGCAAGGCTATTATATTGGACATTAGAGATAATGGAGGCGGCAACATGAATTATGCAGACAAGCTTGCTTCACACTTCATCAACAAAAAAACACTGGTTGGATATATCAGTCATAAGACAGGACCTAAACACGATCAATTTTCAAAACCCTACCCCATGTACATCAACCCTGTGGAAAAGGGAGTAAGATGGCTTAGACCGGTAGTCTTACTAACTGATAGAGGTGTTTTTTCTGCTGCCAACGACTTTGCCATGAGGATGAAAGACCTTCCTCTGGTTACCATAATTGGTGATCATACAGGAGGAGGAGCAGGACTGCCTATGTCTACAGAATTACCTAATGGATGGGGAGTAAGATACTCCTCATCAAGGTCATTTGATGCTAAAATGAGAGATGTTGAGTTTGGAATTGCACCACATTACACGGTCATGCTAAATAAAGAGGATGAACAAAAGGATATTGATAATGTAATAGAAGAGGCAATATCCTACATCAATAATAAATACGAAGAGCTCAAACGGACAGGATTTTGGTTTAAATAAGAAGTGTGATTGATCTAAATTAGACTCACACAATCATTTGTAAAGAACAATCGCTATCAAAGAGTAAGTCTCAATGATAGCGATTGCTTTATTTGGAAAGGGCTGTCATTAGGAAAGGGCTTCTCACACTTTCATATCTTGTCAGCCACTTTGTTTTCTTTGCATTTGTATCAGTACCAATCGTTACCGTACTTAGGTGCACTAGTTTCCTGCCACTTAAGATCTTGTAGCAAGCTACTCTTGACTGATATCATGATATTGTAAGATTTATAGAAGCCAATAGGGATAAATCCGGCTGTAATTGCCCAACAGTGCATATCTCTCGTGATTCCAAACTGCAAGTTTGTAATCTTCTTAAGATCGAAGTTATAGTTACCATTCATATTGATACTCCAATTCTTTGTCGGATTGATACTGCTGTTAAAACTCAGATTGTGGGTCAGTTTATAGTTAAATCGCTCCTTATCAAAATTAAAGTCACTTCTTCCATAGTTTACAGAATAGTTGAAAGTAAGGCTCCATCTAAACTGATTCTTAAGATATCCATCGGCATCATAATCACCGGTATCTTTGTCCTTATTTCCCAATAGATCTCCTAAGCTTTTGCTCTCAGATTTATCGGTAGATTCGTCTTCTGTATCCGTATCTTCATCAGACTCTGTTTTTTGATTCTTTTTCTTTCCTTTTGACTTATCCTTCTTACCAAACCATTCAGAAAACTTATCATTGCTAAAGGTATAGCTAAAGGAGGTTCCGGTAGAGATCAAAGATCCAATGCCCTTACCGGCAAAAAGCATAAGTTTGTTTGACTTATAGTATCCTTTGTTTCCATCGGCACCTTTATAGGTCTTATAAACATATGGGTCAAAAGTTCCACTTAGCGACAGGTTGAAGTTGCCGGGCAATTTCAATCTAAGAGAGGCATTGATATTGCTAAACTTCAATGAATCGGCCGCAGCATTATAGGATTGGCTCCAAGTAAAGTCATCTATAATACTAATCTTTTTGAATCCCGTCGAATCTTGATCACTTCTCACCTTTGCCTCTATATTGTTAGAAAAAGAATAACTGATATTGGCCTGCTTACCCATTCCGGGATAACCAATCCGTTGATTCTGGAAAGGAGAATATTTTTCATGATGGATATTTCCATCTTTGTCCTTATAAGTAATCTCTTTATAAGCTTTGAAGAATGGATCCGAAAAGTCCGGTGAATATGAAAACGAAACGGAGGGAGAGACTCTGTGTCTAATTACAGAAACCTTATCTCCAAACAAGAATTTCCAAGGTTTATAAAAGCCATACAATGTCGTAGATAAGCTCATCGCCGTACTAAAATCCCACGTTCTATAAAAGCCATAGCTTGTATCCACAACCTCAATTCTATTGGTACTTGGATTATATGCTCTATTTTCCTTCTTAGAATACCATCGCTCATTATAATTGATCGACGGCGTCACATTGAGATAATTAAACAATGTAAAGGTTGCATCAATAGGTATTCTATGGGTCATTCCGTTGTCCCAATCTTTGAGCAAACTGGACTTAAAGAGCTTATTTTCCTTAGTTGTAATTGTATTGGTAAGTTGTCCATTGTAAGATAGTCTGATCTTTTCATACCATCTCTCGGCACCAACTCGTTTTTTTCTCTTAAACGGATAAATGGAATTCATTGCGATATTCATATCCGGCAATGTCACGGCAATTGTATTGTCACTGGTACGTTGAGTGATATTAAAGGAGGTAGAAATACTCCAAGGGGTACCTGCAAATGTATGTCTATAGTTGATGTTCGAACTCTTCGTATTTTGCGCATAAGACTGCCCCGGACCAAAGATGCCATTAATAGAGTTTCTATCATAAGTACTGGTGGAGAAATTTACCCCGGCCGAGAAGTTACTATTAGGATTTGCCTTGGGATCTTGAGTATGAGTCCAATTGATATGGAAGTCTTTGGCTTTGGAATAAACATCCTTCTCGAAGGTATAACCGTTAACCGTAACCAAATAACCGGCATCAATACTTCCACTAAACTTATAGCGTTTGCGATATTGACTTTGTGTATTTAATGCCCATGATCCCTTTGAATAGATATCTCCGGTTACAGTCAAATCAATATAATCATTGAATGCAAAGTAATAACCACCGTTTCTCAAATAGAAACCTCTTTGACTTTCCTCTCCATAGCTGGGAGGAATAATACCGGACGAGTTTTTATTGGTAAATGGGAAAAAGCCAAATGGCAAACCCAACAGATAGATTGGGACATCTGCGATGACAAGATAAGCCGGTCCCGCAACAATATTCTTATTTGGACGAACTTTTGCCTTGGTAAGAGCAATATAGAAGTGTGGATGCTCAACATGATCACATGTAGTGTACTTACCATCACACATATACATGATATTATCAGGCATCTTCTTTGTGGCTGCTGCCGTGACGTATCCTTCGCCCTGCTGAGTAACAACTCCCTCGATATACCCTTTCTGAGTATCGAAGTTATAGTTCATTGTTTTTGCCTGGTATTCTGTACCTCCATCTTTAAATGTGGGGAAATTTTCAGGATCACCGTTCTGATCAACCGTATACCTGGCATAAACAAGAGAACTATCCATGTCCATCTTCATAAAGTTGGCCCCCATCTCCTTGTCCTGGTACACCACTTTACTTGGACCATAAAAAAAGGCCTCTTTATTCTTTATCAGCACCATCGAATCTTGAGCGGAATAATCTATAATCTCCTTAAATTGAGGATCTTCGATCATTCTTGGCCCTAAAGTCTTGGATGAATCCTTACGAACAATAGAGGTACTGTCACTTAAGTTTTTTATCGATTTGTCAGAAGTCGAGTCGACCGTATTGATAACTGCAGTATCAACTTTTGAAAGGATGGAAGAAGAGTCTTGTGATTCTATTTTGGGAGGAAGATTATCTTTTAATGCATTGTTATTCTTTAGTTTGCGATTGACACAAGCTGTTAGGATTAGAGAGCAAACAAGGGTGAGCATAATCAATGCCCCCAACTTTGTTATCCTTGATCCAAATAATGTATGCACAGTCAATCTCAAATTAATCTTAATCACTAATCTACCTGCCAGCACAAGTCATCCCATGCGGACTAGCAAAGGTAATCTCTTTTATCGAAGGATAAGCATTATAACCTTATTTCCTTCTAAACTTTCTTCTGATACGTCTTTTGATAAAGCCCAGACCAAAAGACAATAAGTAAGGAGAAGACCAAGTCAACCCTTGCTGTAAAAGCGAAACAAACTTATTAGTTTTTGGGGGATAATTGCAAGCATCCTCATTCTCTTTTCGATTGTTCCGTAAACTATTTGAGAAGATTTTTGCAATTATATTGTCCGGGAACCGACTGTCAATGCCATCAGCAACAATATTACCCAAATTGTCATTGATGTATTGCACCCCTCTACTAATCTCTTTGGAAGCCAACTGACGCCTTTTGATTGCTTCTTCCTTTCGTCTTAGAAGTTCTTGATAAGTATAATTCATTTCTTCTCCTCCTCTTTGGGTTTATTCTCAATAGATATTACCTTCGAATCGTTGATATCGTGGATAGAACTTCTAATCTGTTCGATCCCGTTTAGAATGATATTGGCAAAGAAATTGCCAAGTTTGTCCTTCTTTCCTCTAAGCAAAAACAATATAACCACAAGTAATACAGCCAAACATGCAGCCATAATAAAGAAACCGGCATATGTAGGCAAAGCAAACCACTCTGATATTGCAAATGAAAAGCCTATACCCAAAAACAAAAGTATACTGACAACGAATAGGATAATAACAACTAACCGAGTAGTGGTAAGATTAAATTTGACCAAAAGATCTCCCAAACTGTACAATGCGCTATCGACATAGGAAGAGACATATCGTTTAATACTATCTAAGTATTTGGGTTTATATGTTTTATTGTCATTCATAAGTGTATATTTTTTACCTCCTTCAATAAGGATAGTTGTACATAAGAATATTAAAAAGAATAGATTCAGTCCGGATTGATCTAATTGAATCAATTCCACCCAATCACATCAAAAACAACTTCTTGAAGTTGCAATATAGGACATTTCAAGATAACCCTTCTTATAATATGATAGGGACTGTCTTCCGAAGTAAGACAGCCCCTATGTAGTGCAATTCTATTATCTATGAGCACAGAGGACTAATTAAGCATCTATGTCTTCATCCGGATCAGCATCTTCTATCTTAGAGATGAGATCTTCTGTACTGCGAGTAAGTTTGTTTTTGTATTTAATATAACGCTCTTTGGCATCATAATAACCTTCAACAATGCCATCTTTCATCTTCTCAGCTGTATACGAAACACCTTCAACAAAATGTTCGCGTTTCTCCTGATCCATGAAATATGCAATTGCTGCTCCGGCAGCCGCACCTATGATTAGTCCAAGGGTAAATTTACCACCATTTCTATTTGCCATACAAATCCTCCAAATTATAATTAAACATTTATATTTCTCATTTTGAAAGCGCTGACATCCTCAGCATATTCTATAGCCACAATACTCATCAGAGCTATATAGCGTAAAGATAATGCAACTTTTTGAAAATGTAGCATCAAATAATAAAAAATATTCCTTTACCTATTTGATAATCAATAATGTTAGGAACAACCTTCTGCACAGTTCAAACTTATATGTTTCACCTTCAAACAGCTCCCATTTTGAGACTTAATAACAAAACTACTGAAGCAATTACTTTTAGAAATGCCACTTATCACTTGTTTTAGACTTTTTGCCGGAGCCGCCCTTATTTGAATTGACTGAGTTCTGCTGAATCTTAGATGGACCTCCTTGAGGAGCATACTTCAATGCTTCAGGCATATATTTTTGCAGTTCAGCAATCCTATGAGCATCACTGGGGTGAGTACTTAACAACTCATTTTGATTTCCGCCAGACTTGGCACTCATCTTTTTCCAAAAATTGATGGCTGCATTAGGATTATATCCTGCCATAGTCATAAAAACCAAGCCCATCTTATCGGCTTCATATTCTTGCTTTCTTCCATAAGGCAAAGCAACAAACAATTGCGTTCCCAATCCATAAGCTTGACCTATTACCTGTTGAAGAGCAGCATTTTTATTAGAGACAGCAACACCAAGTACTTGACCACCAAGCTGTCTTAGCACCTCCTGGCTAAGTCTCTCATTCGAATGTTTTGCCACGGCATGACTAACTTCATGACCAATGACACAAGCCAATTCGTCATCCGAATTAACAAGTTTCAGAAGTCCTGTATACACTACAATCTTACCGCCCGGCATACAGAAAGCATTGATCTGATTACTCTCGATTGTGTTAAACTCCCACTGCATTTGATTAGCCATCGAAGCCATATTATTCTTTCTAAGGAAGGCATCAGTAGCAGCCGCAACTTTCCTCCCCACACGATCAACCATCGCATTATATGTTGTGTTGCGCGAACGAGGAGCTTGATTGACAAAACTCCGGTATTGAGCCAAGCTGCTCTGCATGATTTCTGTATCGGGAACCAAGCTTAATTGCCTTCTTCCGGTTATTGGCACAACGCTACAGGAGGTAAGAAAGAGACCGCCTAAAGCCAAAGAGACTAATATTCTACCTATTTTATTCATATACAATTACTTATTTCTAAATAACAACTATAAGATGTGAAGTCTAAACTCAGAGCCTATTTTGATTTTATTGCTTAGAAAATATCTGAGCTTAAGAGGTTCAACCTTCTCTCAACAGACAAAAGTAATATTTTGAATTATAACTATGACTTACATAAAACCATAAATATATTCACAAAATATATTCACAGGATAGATCGAAGTATATGGATAAACTGGCCACTTTTGCAATAAATACATTTGCACCTTTTCTTTAAAAATTGCATTTAATTAGATAAATAATGTAAAACATATACATCCGCTGTACATCATAAAAACAAGCCATTTTTAACCTCAAAAAGTAGTCATTTCCCTTCAAAGAGCTAAATAAGACCAATTAATTAGCATCGTTATTTGTTAAATTATATATACAGCATTCTTAATCTACCATTTCGCTCACTTAAAAATAGCTTTCAGGCCGCCTTTTTTGGAAGATCGCGCGACTTGCAATCTATCCTCGCGCTACTTTGAAAGTGAACTCGCGCGAGGTTGCATTTGAAGTAGCGCGACTTCGCATGTCAAGGTCGCGCGACAACGGATCGAAAGTCGCGCGAGATTAGATTGCTTCTCGCGCGAGCTTATTTGTTAAAATAGCGCATAAAGAAAGCCTATTTCGTACTATAAAACGGACAAAGTAGCGAAGAAGGTCAGGTGATCCTAACCCTCGAATTTATAATTTTGAAGTTGGATTAGTGCTGTTTTGGTAGCTTTTTGAGCACCATTTGAGATAACATTATTTAACAAATAAAGCCCTCTTAAGACGAGCTTCACAGCCAATCGTGAAGAAGCATTATTGAGATCATAATTGATGCTTAACGAGTCATCGATATGTTCCTTGTTGATAAGATATATCTTACCCCCTTGGAGGAATAATCCGCCAAGCGAAATGACTATCAAAAGTATGGTAAGTAATATGCTTATCTCCATGGTTTGTATTATTAATCAATGACTAAGGTACTAAAAAGAATCATCTTTGGCAATTATACATGGTTGATTAAAAATGGGCTATGCAACATCAATATCATTGCATAGCCCATATAGATTTAGGATCTACTTCTTAAAGACAACGACTTATCTAATATCAAATCTAACGATTGACTTGTTAGTTTTGATCAAATAAGATCCGGTAGACAGCATTGAAACATCTACTTTTGCTACACCATCAGCAACTATTTCGATTGCTTTAATGAGTCTTCCGTTCATATCAAACAAATAAATATGTTCTCCAGCTTTAAGATTTGATACATAAACATAATCCTTTGTTGGGTTGGGATATACCTTCACTTGATCCAATTCTACATTCTGGAAAGATTCAAAGAATGAAAATACAGCCTTTATAATGGTATTTTCTTCTATGACAACTTCCATGGATTCTAATATGTCATTATCATTTGCAGTAAGAGAAGTCAGTTTGCAGTCTTCATTCGGTTTTGCCATGATCTTTAATTTGGTTCCGTATAGTACAGAAGACAAATCTTGTTCGCCAGAAACCTCAATCGTACCATGTTCATTAGACTGTAGCTCAACCTTAAACACCTGCTTTTTGAATATGGCTTTAATCTCGATATCCGAAGTTACTTTCACCTCTTTAGTTTTTAGAATATCTTCTCCATTGGCAGTCAATGAAACCAATTCGTACCCCTTATCAGGTATCGCCTGAATATATATTGTACTTTCTTCAGGTACAGAAGAGAGATTGACAAGATCTGTAACTGCCAGCCTACCATTTTCTGCAGGCAACAAAGTCACTTTAAACGTCTTTATACTCTCGTGTACATATACCTCTTTAGATCCATTGGCATTAATCTTAAAGACTCCCCAATGCTTACCTAATGCTTTCTGATAGGCCTCTTCTGAGAGCTTGTTCTCTTCATTTTGAGTTCTATCATCAAAGGGAACAAAAGACTTCATCATATCTGACGAATTCAAGTCTTTTACCATCCTATCCATTCTATTACCAATTTTATTGCCATAGCAAATCAATGTATTTAGCTTATCATTGGTATATAGAGCATCTATCTTCTCTAATTCATTATTGCTACAATCCAACACTGTGAGGTAATAGTTTCCCAGATTGAGTCTTGTAAGTTGATTGCCACTTACATCTAAAACTTTTGCCTCAGTATAGATTTTCAAATCCTGAGAACCAATAGTGTATGTTGTCTTTCGCCCTGTTACATCAAGCTCTTCTCCCGGATCAAATGAGCCATTGTTATTTAAATCTATCCACGACAAAGATTGGCCGGCATCAGAAGCTGCTATAGAGATCTTGTCCCCAATAGCTTTATTTGTTCTAAGTGTAAAATAATTATAGCCGGCGCTGTAATCCATGTCAGACATTTTAAAAGTGAATGAATTATTACCCACAAAAACAATGTCATTGTATTCACCATATCTATAATAACCTGTGACAGTCAGATAAAAGCGATCTACATCATCCGACTTAAGTTTTTCCAAAGCAGGAAGATTATTTTCGAAAGGCTGCAATTCTACAATCTCACCGGCAGCAATCATGTCAAGATTAACATTTTTATTGTCCGTAATATAGCCACTTGTACGATCTTTATTAAAATAAATGATGTTAAAACCGAGACAGATCTTTGAACTGTTTTCGGTTCCGATATTCTTAACAAGGACTTTGGGCAACTTAATATCTTTACGATTCATTATAAATGTGTCTGACAGAGGATCAACATCACCACCTAAAGATAATTTAAAGCCAACCGGAATATGGTTAGACTTCTTAACTTCATAAAACTTGTAACCCAATGGAATATTAATTTTCTTTCGACTTGGAGAAGCGCCGAATGTACGATCGTAGTCATCTTCTTTGTACTGCAAAGACAAAGCCACTTCACCTTCAGCTATAGGAAGTTGATCAATATTCAAAGTGATCTGTTTAGACTCACCCGACTTTACAAGTATTCTTTCTGAATACAGATCGGTTTCCTGAGAACCTCTAATAGCTTTCAATACAACATTGTTATAAAATTCCAAGTCGCCATCATTCTTTAATGTGAAAGAAATCATACTCTTACTATAGCTATTGAGATCTTCTATAGTTGAATGCTCTACATAACTAAGATTGGGCCGTTGTACTTTAGTTGTTAAAACAGTCATAGATTGCCCATTGTCAGAAAATTCGACCTGAACCTCTCCTATTTTTCCAACAGGAGTTAAGAGTCTATACCAATCAGAATTAGCAACCTTGGTCACCGGATAAACGACATATTTGCCATCTTCCACATTATCAAACAACTTGGCTTTTTTAATGTCAATCTTCTTAAAGGTATATACTCCCAAATGCAAGTTATTCAGACATTTGTCCGAGTATACAATCTTATCCGAATTAACCTTCTTCATTGCTATTGTCAACTGACCATCAAAAGATTCTTCTGCACCGGTGGATAAAAATATTTTCACACCCATTTCCTCTGATGATTCTCCATTGATTTCGAAATGATTTGATACAAGCTCCGGAAGATGTTCTTTTGATGTTCCATCTTTGTCCGGTTGAATGCCGATGATAATTTCTTGTCCTTCACTAAATCCGCCACCTGTGCCGCCACCTGTACCTAAGTTTTCGGGATCAAGAAGATTCAGATTAAAATAGGCATTAGAAACCCCTCTCCATCCCCAATTGATATGATAGAGACCTCTCTCATCATAACCATCACAGACAAAGGCGTGTCCACCTCCGGAACCCGAACCACCATAGTAAACAGGCCTATCATTGGACAATTCAGTACGAATCATCTCTTCCCATTGCTCTTGAGTAACCATTTCACGAAAGACCTGTCGCACACTTTTATCGTACTTAAAATACTTACGCAATGCAGCTGTAACGTATTGACTTATGGTGCCACTTCCACGAGATGAATAATTCATATGCTCTGCAACACCCACATGAAAGCAAAGTGTTGAAAGCGTCTCTGCCACTTCATTAGAAACTTTTTCATCCTCTCCAATGCTGTCGGGCATAATTTTCCAATTATATTTTGAACTCAAACTAACCCTGTGTTTTCTACCATTTGTTTCTTGGTAATCAACGATACCGGACCCACTTTCCGGCCATTCATGGTATTTCATTATCTGAGCTGTAGCAGTAGCAACGCAACCTACAGGAGTATGTTTTCCATTTTCTATTGGGGTTCGTCTGTTCCAAGGATCTCCTTGATCCCAAACAATCTTTCCAAGAAGAGGATCTACATGGCTTTTATGATTTGCATTCAATCTCTTAGAACATGGATAGCTCTTTGTTTTGTTTTGTGGATTTGCAAGCAAAACAGATACTGCAACCTGCAATTTATCCATAAAGCCTCGAATATAAGTCGGCATATTGTCAAATGTAAAACGTCCCTCATTGCTATAAGCAATATAAGGATACAATTCGTCATCACCGGCCACAAAAACATACCCACCTTCAGTTTCATTGTTGAAAATATAGAAGGCTTTCTCGGCAGACATTTGGTCTTCCAATTGTACTGTCCCGGCTCTCATAGAGGTCTTATAAAGCGGAACAGCCTGATAAAGCTTAAGTGTTACAGGATTCTGTCGCAAAGACTTTGTGTAAAGACCTTGTTTTGCAAAAAACTCTAACGCCTTCTCACTCGCTTTTTCGAACGATATTGGAGCTGCAAATACCACTCCTACATAAAACAAAAATAGTGATAAGAATAAAGGTAATCGTCTAGTCATAAAATCAATTTTGATATTAAATTTTGCCAAAGGTAACGAAATAGATCTGCCTCACCTTATATCCATACAAAGCGAAACATAAAAAAGACTATGCTTGTAAATCTATGAGAATGACATTTCGCACACCATTCCCTTAATTAAGAAGACGATCTCAATATATTTAGAATAATTTATATCAAGATTGAGTAAACAGATACCTAAAAGCATCTTCCACCTTGGAAACTCCAATAACCTTTATTGCTGTAGCAAATGACAAATCTTCAGTATCTACATTGCCTTGAGGACAAAGAATTGTTTCAAAGCCCAATCTTTCGGCTTCTGAGACTCGCTGTCTAATTCGACTGACAGCACGAATTTCTCCCGCAAGTCCCACCTCTCCACATAGACAAACTCCCGGATTTATCGCAATATCCAAACTTGAAGATAAAACGGATGTGATGACAGCGAGGTCTGCTGCCGGATCATTCGTTTTGATTCCTCCGGCAATGTTTAAGAATACATCTTTCTCTACCAACCTAAATCCACTTCTTTTTTCTAATACAGCCAATAGCATATTGAGTCTCCTAAGATCAAAGCCGGTAGCCGATCTCTGTGGATTGGTGTAGATAGCACTTGAGACTAAAGCTTGAGACTCGATAAGAAGCGACCTCGCTCCCTCCATCGTACAGGCTACAGAAATACCACTCAATCCCAAACTTCTCTTATTGATAAGTTGCTCAGAAGGATTCTCCACAGGGCGCAATCCCTTACCCATCATCTCATAAATTCCTATCTCTGCTGTGCTTCCAAATCTATTTTTTGCAGCCCTCAGCAGTCTATACATATGTTGCTTATCTCCTTCAAACTGAAGGACTACATCCACAATATGCTCCAGTACCTTAGGCCCTGCGATACTACCCTCTTTGGTAATATGTCCAATCAACATGATAGGAATACCGGTCGTTTTGGAATATCTCAATAAAATAGAAGCCACCTCCCTTATCTGCCCTACCGAACCAGGAGAGCTTTCGCTATTAGAAGAGTAGACTGTTTGGATAGAATCGATGACAAGCAATGAAGGGTTGATCTTTTTTGACTCAACCAAAATATGCTCTACACATGTCTCCGTCAATACCTGACAATGTTGTTGATTATTACTGAGACGGTCTGCTCGCAACTTCAACTGCCTTGCACTCTCTTCGCCGGAAACATATAAAGCTTTTAGATGTGGAGCATTCAAAATAGTCTGCAATACAAGTGTGCTCTTACCAATACCGGGTTCTCCAGCCAAAAGTACAAAAGTACCCCTTACCAATCCACCTCCTAAGACACGATTAAGTTCCGGATCAATCATGTCAATTCGAGGCTCTTCCTCATATGATATATCACTAAGACACTGAGGCTTGGCACTCAACATCGATTCGTTTGGATCCAACCATGGTGTCTCCTTATCTTCCACCATTGGAGTCTCTTCCTTAACTGTATTCCACTCACCACAAACAGAGCATTTGCCAACCCATTTGGAATAACCGGCACCACAGTTTTCGCAAACAAAAGAAGTCTTAGTCTTTGCCATTTGTAACCTTAGTTATATATCATATAGAGGAATGTAGAACCTCTGATTCACAATTCAATAAATCAAGAGTTATTATTCTCTTACAAGAGGCATTGTTGAGCATCTCAAAAGTCCACCCATCTTAGAAATCTCTGCATAAGGGACCTCTTCAACAGCAATCCCCCACTCTTTGGTAAGATGTGTATTGAGTCTCTTGAAGTTTCTTTCACTTATCACCAAATCCGGACTAAGAGAGAATATATTGGTATTCATATAATAGTCCTCTTCAGGTGTAATCTCAAAAAGATTATTCTTACCAAAAATCTCCTGCATAAGGCCGGCATCACTCTTATTTTCAAAACCTTCGGTGTAGATTATGGCCTTATCTTTGCCCACAGGTTGGAAAGCACAATCCAAGTGTAAAATTCCTTTGGTAGGATTAGTATCGCATTTTTTTAGTTCGATAGGTATTACATGTTTATGTGGAAACCTCGACTTCAAATACTCAACAGCTTCGTAGTTGGTTCGAGTTGTCTTAAACTTGCCAAAGTTTTCCTTTTTGCATGTTCCCACAAACAGGATATCATTGTATAAAATAATATCACCACCTTCAGCACGAATAGGAGCCTCCATCAATTCAAGTGAATCACCTACAGATTTAAAAATATCTTCAAAAGCTCCTGTCTCAAGTCCTCTATCAGAAATCAGATTGGCAACAAATAATGTGTCGTCAATTACGAATGAAACATCTCTGGCAAAGATTTGATTGTAATGGTCCAATTGTTTGGGCCTCAAAACTTCGATATTGTACTTTTTGAAAACATTCAAGACCGCTGACATCTCATCTATTACAGCCTGTTCACTTGGATAATTTCCCTTTTGCACAGCCTCATAACTTTTTGCATCGTATGCCTCTTCCAGTGATGGAACAGGACCTCTATTGGGCAATCCAAAAACAACAGTTTTTATCTTCGCAGTCTCATTAGAAACGTGAGGATTAATCATAGATATATTATTTTGTGTTTGTTAAATATGAACTTACTTAGAATCTGTTTTGATCTTGTTTGAGAAATCTTCGAAAACGACTTTACAGTTGTTATTTGGCCAAAACAGTTTCTCAAGATCTCTTAAAGACCTCGCATATGTGGCAGTGTGTCACCCAAACATCCATCGGAATCGACAGACCATCTACCAACATTTGCCAATAACGGCTACTAAGTTAATGGCAAAAAACGAAAATACATAGACTTGAAGAAATAAATGATCAGTGAGATTGACTAAATAAAGTCATTGAATCAATGTTTTACAAAATGTTTTGTGACATTGTATTTTAAGCAAAAATTAAGGCGTCACCTCTTAAATATCATTTTAAGGTGACGCCCTACCAACTCTCTATTATGATGTCTTTATTGGCTTATAATGTATTGAGTACCTGCTCTTTGATTTGCTCTAACTCATCCTTCATTTGAACAACAAGCTGCTGCATTTGCACATCATTGCTTTTGGAACCGAGTGTATTGATCTCTCGTCCAATCTCTTGTGCAATAAATCCCAATTTCTTCCCTTGCTCTTTCTCTTTTTCAAGTGTCTCGATAAAGTAATCCAAATGGTTTCTCAACCTATTTCTCTCCTCATTGACATCCAGTTTCTCTATATAATAGATAATCTCTTGCTCAAAACGACCTTGATCGTAAGAACCTTCCAAATTAATTTGATTGAGGCGATCGTCTAATTGCTTACGAATTGCATCGATACGACTCGGTTCAATTTTCTCAACCTCATTCAAAACCTTAGTAATTGTAGTAATGCTTGTCATGAACACATTCTCAAGCATTTTACCCTCCTGCGTCCTAAATGCAACCACCTCATCAAGTGCAGACTCAACCAATTGACACAATGCAGACCATTCTTCTTCGGGTATCTCATCATTCTGATCATCATCTTTTGTCTTATACGTACCCGGCATCGACAACAAAATTTCTACCAAATTGGATGGAAGAGGTTGATTGAGTTGCTCACAAAGATGCTTAATATAGCCGGCATATTGGAGTATCACAGAGGATTTAAAAGGCTCTTCCACCACAGCATCAGCCAAAGGATCCAATTGAATGTTAAACTCAACCTTTCCTCTCTTAAGTTTCTTAGTTATAATCGAACGAAGTTCAATCTCTTTCGATCTATATTTTGGAGCAATCCTGGTGCTGATGTCCATTTGCTTACTGTTAAGTGACTTGATTGTGACAGTCACCTTATTTTGCCCTACAACACCCGTGGCTTTTCCAAAGCCGGTCATTGATAATATCATCTTAATTTAGATTTATATGTGCTCATTATGATACCATACTCCTATCAATTTCACTGACAAACTAAAGTATGGATAAACTACCGAATGCCATTAGTTAAGAATGATCTTTACAAGCTATTTGTGTCATTTAGTTTCCAACAACTGTCTCATAGCCGTACTATTTTTCCTCGGTTAGAAACAAAATCAACTAAAGACAAACTCATAAATTCAATCTCTTCTAAAAGATATATCCGGGATAAAAGAAGTCATAAGGCTTTTCTCAACCATTAGTAGAGATATGCCCTATGACAACTTATACTATTCAACTTGTCCAAAGAAAGAGTTAAGCCCTTCTATATATAGACATTACAGATTCTTTCCGTGACAATTTTTGTACTTCTTACCACTTCCACAAGGACAAAGATCATTACGACCAATCTTCTCGCCGGCATGGATAGGCTGTGTCGGTTGTTGCGGAGCCTGTTGCATTGCCTGCCTATTGGCATCGGCATTTTGCTGAATCTCATCCTTGGTTTCTTTGTAACGGGGTGAACTCTGACGCCTTTCGGCTTGAGCTTCCTTAACCTCAACACGCCGACTGTCATTATCCTGTCTCTCCGGCATAGGAATACGAGCTCTCATGAAGATAGAAACCATCTTTCGATTCATCTGCTCTACCATGTCTCTGAAAAGTTCAAAAGACTCAAGCTTATAAATAAGAAGTGGATCTTTATTTTCGTAAGAAGCATTCTGTACGGAATGTCTCAATTCGTCCATTTCCCTTAAGTGCTCCTTCCATGCCTCATCTATACAGAATAAGACAATCATCTTTTGAAATTCTTTGGTAATAACCTTACCTTGAGTTTCGTCAGCCTCTTTGAGATTACATGGAATATTGTACACCCTCTTACCATCAGTAATTGGAATAACAATACGTTCGTAGTTGTTACCCTGCTCTTCGTATACCTTGTGAAGTACCGGGTAAGCTATCTCTGCAATAAGATTCATCTTACGAGTAAATGCCTGATAAACAGCATCAAAAATCTTATTGGTAAGATCATCGGGCTTAATTTTTCGGAACTCATCTTCAGAGATGGGTGATTCGATTGCAAAGACAATCATCATCTCTGTTTTGAATGCTTGAAAATCATCTGTTCCAGCAAAATTATCTCCTATCCATTTGGACATATCATACAAGGTATTCAAGACATCCAAACCGATACGCTCACCCATCAAAGCATGGCGACGCTTGATATAAACAACCTCACGCTGTTTATTCATCACGTCATCATATTCCAATAGATGCTTACGAATACCAAAGTTGTTTTCCTCAACCTTCTTCTGGGCCTTCTCAACTGATCTTGAAAGCATCTTGTTTTCAAGGACATCACCCTCTTTAAATCCAAGTTTATCCATCATAGATGCGATTCGTTCTGTAGCAAACAAACGCATCAAATGGTCTTCAAGCGAAATAAAGAATACAGAAGAGCCCGGGTCTCCCTGACGACCGGCACGACCTCTCAACTGACGGTCTACACGACGAGACTCATGTCGCTCAGTACCAATAATAGCCAAACCTCCGGCAGCCTTCACTTCCGGAGAAAGCTTAATGTCCGTACCACGACCTGCCATATTCGTAGCGATAGTCACAGTACCGGTCTGACCTGCCAAAGCAACAATCTCAGCCTCTTTTTGGTGCAGTTTAGCGTTTAGGACATTGTGCTGAATACCTCTAAGACGAAGCATTCTCGAAAGCAACTCTGACGTTTCAACATTGGTTGTACCTACCAATACCGGTCTTCCGGCATCGATAAGTTCTTGAATCTCATCTATTACAGCAGCATACTTTTCACGTGCAGTCTTATAGATACGGTCATTCATGTCATGACGAGCAATGGGCTTATTGGTCGGAATGACTACAACATCCAATTTATATATATCCCATAGCTCACCTGCTTCTGTTTCAGCAGTACCGGTCATACCCGAAAGCTTGTGATACATACGGAAGTAATTCTGAAGTGTAATAGTGGCAAAAGTTTGCGTAGCCGCCTCTACCTTCACACGCTCTTTGGCCTCAAGAGCTTGATGCAAACCATCTGAATAACGGCGACCATCCATAATACGTCCTGTCTGCTCGTCCACAATGAGGACCTTATTGTCCATCACGACATATTGATCGTCTTTTTCAAAAAGAGCGTAAGCTTTCAATAATTGATTTACTGTATGGACACGCTCACTCTTGATCGAGTAATTTGCAAGAGCCTCATCTCTTTTCTCTTCAAGTGTTTGAGGATCATATCCCTTGTTTTCCAAATCCGAAAGCTCCGATGCAATATCCGGAAGAACAAAAAACTTAGGGTCATCTGTACCTGCTGTCAGAAGGTCAATACCTTTATCAGTAAGCTCAACACTATTATTTTTTTCGTCTATAATAAAGTAAAGAGGGTCTGTTACAATATGCATATTACGCATATTTTCAGCCATATAAAGCTCCTCTGTCTTCAGCATAGATGACTTGATACCCTGCTCACTGAGATATTTGATAAGCTGCTTATTCTTTGGAAGCCCCTTGAAAGAGCGATACAAAAGCAATGATCCCTCTTCTTGAGTCTCTTTGTCATCGCTCGCCATCTTTGCCTTGGCATCGATAAGAAGTTGCTGACAAAGTTTTCTCTGAGCTTCAACGACCTTTTCAACATTGGGAAGGTAATCTTCGAACAGCTGATCTTCCCCTTTAGGAGTAGGTCCCGAAATAATAAGCGGAGTACGAGCATCATCAATAAGGACAGAGTCCACCTCGTCGACAATAGCATAGTTATGCTTGCGTTGAACCAAATCTTTTGCACTCATAGCCATGTTGTCACGCAGATAGTCGAAACCAAACTCATTGTTGGTACCAAAAGTAATATCCGCATTATATGCCCGGCGTCTGTCTTCTGAGTTAGGTTGATGCTTATCAATACAATCGACAGTCAGACCATGGAACATATACAACGGACCCATCCATTCCGAGTCACGCTTAGACAAATAGTCATTGACAGTCACTACATGTACTCCATTGCCGGTCAAGGCATTAAGGAATACCGGCAAAGTAGCGACAAGAGTCTTTCCTTCACCGGTAGCCATCTCTGCAACTTTTCCTTTGTGAAGAACAACACCACCAAAAAGCTGAACATCGTAATGAACCATATCCCAGGTTATCTCATTACCTCCCGCCATCCAGTGATTCTTGTATATAGCGTAATCTCCATCGATGGTAACAAAATCATGGTCAACTGCAAGATCCTTATCCAATTGGGTTGCTTTGACTCTGATCTCACTATTTTCAGTAAAGCGTCTTGCTGTACTCTTCATAATAGAAAAAGCTTCAGGCATCACATCATTGAGTACCTCCTCAAGCTTATCCATTACTTCGTCCTCAAGCTTATCAACCTTTTTCCAGTCTTCTTCTCTATCAATAAGATCTTTTCCCTCCACAGAAGCCTTGATAGCCTCTATCTCTTTCCTGTCTTCCGCCACATATTCGTCAATACGCTTACGAAGTTCCTGTGTCTTTGCACGAAGTTCATCGTCAGACAAGGCATCAATCTCCGGAAATACAGCTTTTATTTTTGCAACAAGAGGCTTTATCTCTTTAAGGTCTCTTTGCGATTTATTTCCAAATAACTTGGATAAAAATTCATTAAATCCCATATATAAATTCTTTATTTTCTTATTTGTGTAACTTGAGTTTGTTGTTGTAGTATTTCATTTAATATCTTACCACGATTGCACGGTGGTCTGATCCTAAAGATATAACCTAATGTAGGTGCAATATTAAGGACAGAGGTTCGTGCATTAAACTCTTTGTTAGACTTTATGTTTCCCCCATAAAAAATCAAAGGAGATTCGCATGGAGCGTTGTACCAACGACTCTGATTATATTCGGTTCGGTTGTCATTCCCCGCCTCTTCTATGTGCCATCCCGGCAGAATGGTAATCGCAAGATCCGCTTGTGTCGAGCTGTGAAGTGAATGAGCCAACAGATTATCAGCAAAATCAACCTTTCCTTCTCCGTGAAACAAATAAGTGGGTATACATTCGTCTACCCCGGACATCTCAGAAACAAAACTGGCTGCTTTTCGCTGCACCTCAGCTATATCCAGCTTCTTATCCTCAATCAACTTACGATTAAGCGTTATAAGGCCATCTCTATAAGAAGTGACCCAATTGCCTTGACCATAAACAGCCATAAGATACATATTGAGCAAAGCTCTGCATCTCTCGGGACTAAAAACTCTTCGCTTCTTTGTTCCATTTAAGGAGATACTGTTAGGTGCTTTCTCTCTAACATATCCGGTACCACAAAGCATCACTACACAATTGTTGATACCAACCTTATGATCAATCGAATTCAACAACTGCCCCACCTGTTCATCCAACCGAACGTATGTATCCTGTAGCTCTGCTCCACTACCATCATCCGCAGCTATACTCGAAGGTGCTGCCGAATAGGTAATAAGAAGCAAATTGGGTCTATTGGAAACTTCATAGCCATTGTACTCCACAAAGTCTTTTGCAAGACGGGTGACCTCCTCATTTATTAGAGGAGTTTTCTTATATCGATCAACATTACCTCCTATACGATAGCTAAACTGTGATTGAGTCCTCGCATAAGGACTAAGCTTATCATTAATCTTTTTTAGTGGCTTCCATACGATAGACCCAATCCTACCGGACAAACTCTCTGAAGGATTGTTGTTCAGTTTGTCAACAAACCAAGGTATCGGCTTGCTGTAATAGGTAGAAGTTGCCCACTTTCCTCTTGTATTGTCAATCCAAAATGCACCATCAGCCTCCGATCCGGCACTAAGCATTGCTGCCTCGGCATCAGGGGCTATCGAATAGACCGATGCCAATCCGGAAGATGCATCCTTAAGCTGATCTCCAATGGTAGACACCAACAACGACTTCGGCGAATATCTCTCCGAAGTATAATTGCCCAGATAGCTTTTATCAAATAGGACAGACTTGTACTGATGAGAGTCTTTGTCATAGATTTTATCCGAAGTTATCCCATGTGTACTCGGATAAGTTCCCGTATATATAGAGGTTATTGCTGAAGATTCATTGATTGGATTAAGGTTAAAATCGACAGATGGATATACAATACCATTTGATAGGAGTCGCCTAAATCCCTGATCGCCATACAAAGCCCTAAAGTTGAGCAAATGATCTGTTCTAAGCTGATCTACATTAATACATACAACAAGCTTAGGAGGCTCATTCGCCAATACTGTCTGTGACATATTCACTGCCACAGCCAATACAGCCACAAGCGACGAAAGGATTGCTTTAGAACGTCTTTTCTCCTGTTTTGTCATCTTTATATTTACTTATTCTTATTCTATACAATGCTACTGAAGCAATTGCAAAAACGCTGCCAAAATTGGCAATACTTATATGTTGCAGTAAGACTATTGATACCGCAAAATAAGCAATCAATGCTACAAAAATAATGAAATGAAAGCATCTATCAATTAAGGAGCCTCTTTTTTTCCACAAAAGCAAAGGCAAAGCAATCAATAGATAAAAAGGATGATAGATAAGGAGGTTTGCATTAGGCCACATACACGGATGCTCAGACATAAAAGCCAAGAAAAACAAAACACATCCGGTCAAACCTGCCACAACCATCACAACTATAGAATAGAGACGAGCAAACTTATGCCAAAAACTTTGCTCACCCACCGATCTAACATTCCAAACTATCAACATTCCCAAAAGAGCCACAGCAAAAAGTAACACGACCGGAGTATTCATCCGATTGGCGTGCAGCTGCTCTTGCGCCTCTTCTCCTATTGGGGAATATAACGTTTGTCTGCTTAAAACAAATGGCTTGGCATAGCCATTGTCATATACAATTTTACTCTTCGGCAAATAGGTGCTCAGCATCTTTGGAAAAAACATTGCCTGCTCAGCAGAAATAGGACGATCGGCAGGAGATCCCACAGCCAAATCTGTACCAAAAATCAACCATGGCATCGAGTATTCGGCTTCATTGATAAGATCTCTATATGTAATACGCTTTATTCTTGGGAAAACCAGTTTTGCTTTCATGGCTTTCTGAAGGATCTCCAGTGGTTTCGTTGCACAGTTGTTATAAAAGAAATTGTATCTATAAACTCTGTTTTGTGGAAGCATATTGATACTGAGAAGGCTATCTAATCTACTCACCTCATCAGCATTAAGATTTAAGACTATCTCATCCAAATTGCTTCCTCTCTTGAGATAATCGGTAATATAAAAGTCGGATGGCAACTTGCCGATTTGATAATCGGTATACCCCATCATAAAATTCCATGCAAAACCAGGCTTATCAAAATCAAATACGCCCCAATTATATACCTCATCTCTTCCGGATTGCGCATCAAGAATCCTAAGACCGGCATGCCCATAAAGAGTATAGGGCTCTTCCGGAATAGGAGAAGCCACAATAAGGCTTACCCTTGGAAGTGCATAAATGTTAAAGGAAGAAACTATTGCAAGCACTATTAAAAGTAGCATTGAAACGCTTCTACAACGGTATAATTTACTCATTATTTTACCATATTAGCGGGAAACAAAGATATATGATTCCATTCAATATTTACTAAACAAGTGTTTTTACGCCAAAATTATGGCAAACAACCTACTATATATAAATGCTCTCTTGTATAGAAGATTGCATCTGTAAAGACATTATGTCTGATTTTTATCTCCAATCAAAAAAAGTTAAATGACATTTTATATCAAACCAATGTTACTTTATTCTTAATAAGCTTCTGACCTTAGATGGAATCATAGCTTTATCCAGATCTTTTTTGATAAAAACAAAGAGATAGATAAAAATTGGCACTGTATTAATAACCATACCAAGCACCGGCCTATGAGGAAGGAACTGCTTAACACCCAAAATCATGCCGAAGCAAAGGGCAGCAAGTACAAGGTAGAAAAATGCATTCTTCAGATCATACGGAACCTTGTAATATTTCTTTCCAAGTAAATATGAGGTTATCATCATAACGCCATTACTGATGGCCGAAGCCCATGCACATGCCATATAGCTATACTTAGGCACGCCCAAAATAATAATGACAACAGTCATGACACATCCCATAATAGAAAAAACAGCACCCCAATAAGTTCGATCGGTCAGTTTATACCAAAGAGAAATATTAAAATAAATACCAAACATAAATTCACCCATCATCACCCAAGGTACTACCACTAAAGCACCATGATAAGCCTTCCCCGCAAAAAACTTAATGATATCAATATATCCCATCACGCCCAAGAATATAAAGAAACCGAAGATGATATAATATTTCATGGCGGCAGCATAGACCATCCGGTCATTGGCATCTTCCCCCTTTTTCTTATTAAAAATGAAAGGTTCATAAGCATATCTAAATGCTTGCGTAAACATCACCATAACGACTGCTATTTTGAAGCAAGCTCCATAAATACCAAGTTCACTGGCAGCTTCATGAGCATTAGGATAAACCAATGGGAAAAGAATCTTGTCTGCCACCTTATTGAAGTTACCCGCAATTCCTAAGATAAGGATAGGATACGAATAATTGAGCATCTTCTTCAGCAAATCGCCTCTAAACTTAAATCCTGTACGACAATATGGAAGAATGCAAATAAATAAAATGATATCTGCCAACAGGTTAGAAAGGAAAATATACTTGACCTGGTCTTCCGGACGATAAAACCATTCTACAGTAGATGGAGCGACTTTCATGAGCCATGGACACAGGATAAGGAAGAATAGATTGAGGCTAATATTTAAGAAGATGAAGAGAAACTTCAATATAGCAAATCGCCATGGCCTCTGCGCATACCGAAGATAAGCAAACGGAATCGCCATAAACGCATCCATTGCAACCACCACGATAAGCATGCCTATACAGTCTCGTTGCTCGGGATAATTGAGAAGTTCACTAATAGGGGTAAGAAAGGTAAGCCCCAAAACGACAAAAAGCACCGAAGTACTTCCAAGGCTCCACAATGTGGTCGAATAAACGGAACGTGGATCACTATCCTTATTGATAAAACGGAAAAAGCCCGTTTCCATACCATAGGTAAGAATAATTATCAAAAGAGCTGTCCAAGCATATAGATTGGTCACTATCCCATAGTCACTCGTATGCACAAGGACATTTGTATACATCGGGACAAGCAACCAATTGAGAAATCTCCCGGCAATGCTTGACAAACCATAGACTGCGGTGTCTTTGACCAATGATTTTATCGAACCCGGCATTATTAGATCAAATTAATTATATACTTCTTGCCTTGAGGTGTCTCCACAAGGGCCAAATCTTCTTCATTCCTACAATACATACGAACAAACCCCTCATCTTCGCTTCTCAAATTGCAGGTATAACCAAAAAGGCCTTTAGAATTAAATGTTTTGGTCATATGATTGTAAAAATCCTTGTCTATCTTTGTCACTTTACATTGAGGCAAATAGAAAACCAGCTTTGTCAGAAGGAGTTTCACCTCTATACGGTCATCTAAGAGTTCCGTATAAACAGGCATCAGAAAGACACTTCGTAAAAAAGAATAGTTGGCTAAGAACAAGACCAACAACCATGGTCGATTACCGGTAAAAAGCTCTCGTCCAAAAATAATATACAGACACACAAATGGCAAAACCAATACCATCATAGATATAACTATGGTTTTAATCTTTGCCTTTAGTGGCAAACTAAACTTCTGTTTCATTTTCATTTGAACTTTTGTACGCATCCATCTTACAAAGGTAAGAATATGCCTTCATTATACTGATATTCTTTATAAAAAGATACAGCAAATACATTTCATAAGGATAGGGTTATTGTAATACATAGGGATTGCATAATCCTCTACTTAGTATGGGTAGAACAAAGAGCAGTACCCTCTCAGCAAGAAAAACATGCTATTTACCCTTAATAAATAAACATTTTGAAAAACATCAAAACAGTCTCTAAATCTATATTATTATCACTGATGTACCGAAGATAAACGTTACATTTGCACTGATTGTAATACACAAAAGGAAATCACTATGAAAATTAAGTATTCACATCTTATTCTTGGTTTCGCTTTTCTTTTGTCTATACCGACACTGTCGGCACAAAAGTATAAGACCGAAACAAAGACGGATGACCATGGCTATCGCTATGAAACTGTAACAAATGACCCAACGCATACAAGAGTGTATACGTTGAAAAATGGGCTGACCGTCTACCTAAGTAGAAATACTGACGAGCCTCGTATTGAAACATTCATCCCGGTTCGTACCGGTTCTGCCAATGACCCGGCCGACAATACAGGTTTAGCTCACTACCTCGAGCACATGATGTTTAAAGGAACATCCAAAATGGGTGCTCTTAACTGGGACAAAGAAAAAGTCGAACTTCAGAAAATATCAGATCTTTATGAGAAGCATAAAGCAACCAAGGATCCGGCACTTCGCAAGCAACTTTATCACCAGATCGACTCTATCAGTCAAATTGCTGCCAAATATGTAGCCGCCAATGAATATGACCGACTTACCACATCAATTGGCGCACAAGGAACAAATGCCCATACCTGGTTGGAAGAGACTGTCTACAAGAATAATATCCCCTCTAACCAGCTCGAACGCTGGCTTCAAATTGAAAGTGAACGTTTCGATGAACTTGTTTTGAGACTTTTCCACACCGAGTTGGAAGCTGTATACGAAGAGTTTAACATGGGTCAGGACAATGTCAACAGAGAGGTCAACAAAGAGATGATGGAGTCTCTTTTCCCAACTACTCCATTTGGCACACAGACTACCATAGGTACTTCAGAGCACCTCAAATCGCCTTCCATGGTGGCTATTCATAAGTATTGGGACAAATACTATGTACCCAATAACTACGCCATCGTACTTGTTGGAGATTTGGACTATGACAAAACGATCCAACTCGTAGATAAGTATTTTGGAAGTAAAAAAGCCAAAGATGTTAAACAGATCTCTTGGCCCACAGAAAAGCCAATCATAAAGCCGGTAGAAAAAACAGTATACAGTAAAGACGCTGAATTTTTCATGATGGCTTACAGACTCAATGGAGGTGCTGACACCAAGACGGCATTATTAGCCAAGATGATGCAAGGCATCCTATCTAACGGGAAAGCAGGTCTGATTGACTTGGACATCAACCTGACACAAAAAGCCAGAGCTTTGGGATGTTATGATATGAGCATAAACAATTATACCATATTCCAGTTTTACGGTTTCCCAAAAGATGGACAAACGTTGGAAGAGGTAAGAGATCTTGCTCTTCAAGAAATAGAAAAAGTCAAGAAAGGTGAATTCCCCGATTGGCTTATGGAAGCTATTATCAACAACATGGAGCTTGAGCAGACTCAAGGTATTCTAAACATCACAAATGTGGCTACAGCTATGTATGAGACCTACATTGCTCACAGACCTTGGTCACACAAAGTGGCAGAACTTGATGAACTTCGCAAGATCACCAAGAAGGATATCATGGAGTTTGCACAAAAGAACTTCAACAACAACTATGTTATCGTATTCAAGAAGTTAGGTGAAAACAAAGATCTAATCCGAGTTGAAAATCCGGGTATCACACCTCTTGAGATAGATAGGAATGCGGTTTCTGATTTTGGCAAGAAGATCCTTGAGGAAAAGACTCCCGAAATCAAACCTATGTTCGTTGATTTTAAGAAAGACATTAAGACCGGTAAGGTAAAGGGAACGGATTTCCAATATATCATCAACAAGGATAACGACTTGTTCTATATCTCCTATATCTTTGATATGGGTACAAACAACAATAAGTTGCTCAACCTTGCATCCGACTATATTGACTACCTGGGTACTAAAGACATGACTCCTGAGCAAATCAATCAAGAGTTCTTTAAACTTGGACTCAACTGGAATATCAATGTTGGATCAGATCGTACAACTATCACCATTACAGGAATAAAGAAAAGCATGGCCAAAGGCATCGCTCTCGTAGAAAACATTCTAAATAATGTACAGCCAAACCAAGAAGCTCTCAACACTATGGTTGCTCAAATCATCAAGAGCAGAACAGACCGTTTGACTGACAAAAATGCCATCTTTGGAGCCCTCAACACTTATGCTAAATATGGTGAACATTCAAGTTTGAGAGATGAGATGAACAATGAACAACTCAAATCTCTTAAAGCTGAAGACCTTATCAAGGTAATCAACGACCTTTGCAACTACAAGCAAAAGATTTTCTACTATGGTAATGAGGTCAAAGCTGCAAAACAGGCCATTGCCAAAAACCATCGTCTTGGTACAAAAGATTATCCGACAGCTGTCAAATATGAACAAATACCAACCGGCGGAAAAGTCTATTACGCTACTTATGATATGGTTCAAGCTCAGATGAGTATGATTCGTCGCGTTAACAAATACGATCCAAAACTTGCTGCAGCGTCAAGACTATTCAATGCTTATTTTGGTGGAGGCATGTCTTCTATCGTATTCCAAGATATTCGCGAACTTAAAAGTTTGGCATACTCAGCATATGCTTACTATGGCGGTGCGCGAAAGAAGGGGGACTACCAATATGTAGTGACATTCATCGGCACTCAAGTAAACAAACTTCCTGAAGCATTTGCTGCAATGGAGGCTTTGGTTACCAATATGCCGGAGGCAGAGAAAAGCTTCGAAACAGCCAAAATATCTGTTCTAAAAGATATCGAAGCCGAACGTATCAACCGTGACAACATCTTCTGGACTTGGGAATCATATCAGAGATTAGGCATTGACTACAATCTCGAAAAGCAAGTATATGACGAAGTTCAAAAGATGACTCTCAAAGATCTTGTAACGTTCTTCAACAAAGAGATCAAAGGCAACAACTATACTTATGTATTGATTGGAAACGAAAAAGATCTTCCTTTGGATTACATGAAGAAATATGGTGAAGTGAAGAAGCTTACACCAAACTTCCTTTTCAACGAAAAGTAAGCCTCAAGTTAATCATTACAAAAGGGTGTGTTCGTAAAGGACACACCCTTTTTTCATTGTCACACAGACCAAAATCCCTACAAGCTTTATATATTTGCAGAGCACAATTTAGAAGCACTGTTATTTGTTATGGAGCTATTCAATAATAGTAGAGTCAGGAGGCAAGATCGCCTGATTGGACCGGAAGAGGCAATCACTCTTCTTCAAGAGGGAGAGTACGGAGTTTTGAGCATGCAAACACCCGATGCAAAAGGTGCTTATGGCATTCCTATCAATTATGTGTGGGACAAAGATCGAAGTATCTATATTCATTGCGCCCCTGTTGGAGAGAAACTACAAGCTATTGATTGCAATCCCAATGTCTCCTTTACAGTGGTTGGCAAGACGAAGGTAAAGCCCAACAAATTTACAACGGCATACGAAAGCATTGTCATAAAATGTCATGCATATCGCCACCTACCTAAAGAAGAAAAGCTCTATGCTTTAGAGATCTTCATGCGCAAATACTGCCCCAATGACATCGTAACCGGGCGTAAAATGGCAACGAAATCTTTCTTCCGTACAGAAATTGTCAGATTGGATATCATAGAGATAAGTGGCAAGGCAAAAAGGGTGAAGTAATCCCCCACCCTATAACTTTTTCAGCAACTCATCCGAAAGTCTATTTATCTATACCATCTCTTGACAAAATGCCCTTGGTATAGTAATGCTTCACCTCAACCATCTCGGTTACAAGATCTGCAAAATCAATCAACTCTTTAGGGGCATAACGCCCTGTAATAACGACCTCTATATGTGGTTCTTTCGACTTCAATCCCTTTAGAATATCCTCTACAGAAAGCAATCTAAAGTAAATAGCTATCGTAAGTTCATCCAATATAACGACGTCATTATCAGGATTTTGAAGTGCTGCTACTGCATCTCGCCACCCCTTTTGAGCCTCTTCAATATCTTCTTTTTCCGGATCCTTGGATATAAAACAACCTCTGCCATATTGTTTGATAGTAACATGATCAAATAGAGTCTCAATCTTTGTCTCATTATATTTCATGCTCTTGACAAACTGACCTATAAAAACACGTTTGCCACTACAGAGTGCTCTGACAGCCAAACCAAATGCCGCAGTTGTTTTGCCCTTACCATTACCGGTATATATATGTATCTGTCCTTGCTTATCCATAAACTACCTCTTCTTTTTTTTGACACAATCAGGGCAAATACCTTTCATGACATAGTTGATACTATCCAACACAAATCCATCAGGAAGTTTAACCTTTGGAACATGAATATGATCAAAACAAAAAGTTCGCTGACAAATCTCACAACGGAAATGAGTATGCTGATCTTCGACTGAACAAGTGCAATCATTGTCACAAACAGCATACTTCAAGGACCCGGACCCATCGTCAATACTATGAATAAGATGTTGCGCATGAAAAAGGGTGATAGTCCTAAATATGGTTGATTTGTCCACTGTATCCAAAATAGTCTCGATATCCATTATAGACAATGCCTCGTCTCGATCCATCATTGCCCTTAGCACCAAAATACGGTTGGAGGTCGGACGAATACCTCGCATTTTTAATTTATCTACATATTCTTGATTACCCGGACTCATTTTAAGTAAATATTATGGAACAAAGATACTCATTAATGCAAACGGATAAGAATATTAATGGTTGCAACACATGTCACATTACTTGATAGGAATCTCTTCTATTGGCTCTACCTTCTTTATATCCAAAGGAATAGATCTGTAATGAACTATACTAAAATTAATTTTGTTGAGATCAATCATACGAATATGGCTATTGTACATGGTGCGATAATAAATCTTCAAACCGGATAAGTCTGTTGCAGTGGTCCACTGAGTAGCAGATGGAATATCAGGAATTTGAGAAGCATCGGCGAATTGTGCCCCTATTGGAATATCAAAATTATTCAAAATATGAAAGGCCTCCAATATAGTTGAATGACTATCACTCAATACAGGAGCAGACGTAGCAAACAAGGCTGCACGAATGAATCGAGATGGAGGAGTAAAATCTCCCGGCAAACCAAGCATATTTGACCCCGACCCAATCGAATTGACCTTCATTTCGTTTATCGTTTTAGTTTGTGTTGTGCCGGCACTAAGATTGATATAGTTAGCAAGATTTGTCATATGCCACGAAAAGCCGGGAGAGTTGGTTAGCACTCCAACAGGATTGTCATAAACAAAAACTTTACCATCAACTACCTCTATAACAATCTGATTGCCATTTCTATCTGCCACTCGCCAATGGACAGTTGATGCTCTGGGATCAACGGCACAGATATGGATACCCTTGAGTGCTTCTTTAACTTCCGAAACGTCAGCACATTGCCCTAATAGCCATGAAACAAACTGAAGATCAGATATAGTGAAAGGTTTATTCTTATCCAGAACTTGTGGATAAGATCCATAATGAGGAAAATAAAACAATCCTACCGAAAGGCCCTTTTCATTCAATCCCTCAACAACAAATTCATGTGACTCCACACTTAAACCTACATAACCATACTTAGAACAAAACTGCATACCTTCCCGTTTCATTCCCGGTAGATAAGATTGCTGATTATAACGACGAGGTACAACTACATATTCGCTATTCAAAGCACTTCCTGCCCACTCTATAGTTCTTGCAACTATAGTTTGACCACTTTTTGTTTTGAGAGTAATACCTGTGCAAGCATCCGCTACATTGACAATACTCATTAACAACAAAAAAATAAACGTTTTAACCCAAACAATTCGTCTCATATCATAACAGTATTAACTTAGAAATAATTTAGAAGTGGTTGGCAATTTATCAAGAATAATCATAATCGACAATAAAAACTTTACTGAAACCACTTTTAACCGCAACACAATTGAAAAGTGCAGGCAACATGATTATTCATATTCTTTTCCACAATGATTCTTTTCACCGGCTTCGAAAGAAATCGAAAAGGAAGATTGTAATCGAGGATACATAAATCAAGCTTAACTGACACCATTACCTCTTTTCTAAAGACTGTCAACAAGATTTCCTCATAATGTATTTGTCATTCATATGATATTTTGCATCTATCCAACTATGTTTTTAAATTAAAATACAGACTACTTTAATAAATAATGTAAATAAATTAAGGTGCATTTTCATACAAGTATAGCCAATTCATACCCCCAAAAAGAGCTTTTTCCTTGCCTAATCTGAAGGAAAGTTGATTATAATAGCAGAGGAATATGTTAAATTACGTATAAGCATTTTACTATTTAACTTTCGCAGACTTAAAAATAGCTTTTAGGCCACCTTTTTTTGAAGGTCGCGCGACTTACAATCCATTCTCGCGCTACTTTGAAAGTAAACTCGCGCGAGGTTGCACTTGAAGTAGCCGACTTTGCATGTCAAGGTCGCGCGAGATCGGATCTAAAGTCGCGCGAGAACAGATTGCTTCTCGCGCGAGCTTATTTGTTAAAATAGAGCATAAAAAAAGCCCGTTTCGTACTATAAAAACGGGCAAGGTCCTTAAAAAGGTCAGGTTACCCTAACCCTCTAATTTGAGATTTTGTGGCTGAATGAGTGTAATTCGAGTAGCTTTTTTGGCACCATTCAAGATAACAACATTTAACAAACAAAAGCCTTTCAAAATGAGCTTCACAGCCCATTCAGAAATACCATTCTTGCAGTGCGGACTGATACTTGAAAAGACGAAGATTTGCTTCTCTCCGATAAGACATATCTTACCCTCTTGAAAGAATAATCCTTCAAGCAAAATGAGAATCAAAAAGACGGTAAGTAATATGCTCATCTCCATGGATACTATCATTAATTCATTGACTAAGATACTAAAAAGGCCCCTAAATCTAAAATCCGGTAAGATCGCTAACAAAATAGTCTGATTACTTTTTGACACAAAGATTTAGAAGGATACATATCATAGTAAAGAATGCAACTTGGTTGCACGAGGAGACCCATACCTTTGCCAAAAACAAAAACAAAATTATTATGGGATGCAGTTGCCACACATGTAATATGAATGACCAACACAATCACGAAAGCAACCATTGTGGTCATCAGGAAAAAGTTAAATCAAAAAGTTTTGTCTCTTTGTATTGGAGACCTATCGTTTCGTTTGTAATGCTAATAATAGGCCTTGTTGCTACACATAGCAACATTGGACTTCCAAATTATGCTGAATTGATTTGGTTTATTTTGGCATATCTTCCGGTTGGGCTACCGGTCTTAAAAGAGGCGATTGAAGCTGCAAGTCATAAAGATTTCTTCAGTGAATTTACACTTATGAGTATTGCTACGATAGGCGCTTTTGCCATTAAGCAATATCCAGAAGGCGTGGCTGTCATGCTCTTTTACACTGTAGGAGAATATTTTCAAGAGAAAGCAATTGTAAGAGCCAAAAAGAACATAGGAGAACTTCTGGACAAACGTCCCGAAAAAGTTACGGTGATTAGAAACAACGAGAGTCAAATAATATCACCCAAAGAGGTTGTCGTGGGTGAAACTATCGAACTCAAAGCCGGGGAAAGAATTCCTTTAGATGGAACAATGCTTTCGGAGCATGCCTCCTTTGACACCGCAGCATTGACCGGAGAAAGTGTGCCAAGAAATATATTTAAGGGTGGTAAGGTACTTGCCGGGATGATTGTGTTGGACAAGGTCATCCGCCTTAAAATAGACAAACCTTATGAAGAAAGTACATTGTCTCGTATTCTCAAACTTGTACAAGAGGCCTCCTCACGAAAAGCTCCCGCCGAACTTTTTATGCGCAAGTTTGCCCGTATCTACACTCCTGTCGCGATTGGTCTATCTATATTAATTATAGTACTACCCTTTATTTATTCTCTTTTTGCCACAGGATTTGCTTTTGAAATAAGCACATGGCTTTATAGAGCACTTGTGTTCCTTGTCATATCCTGCCCTTGCGCTCTGGTTATTAGTATTCCACTTGGATATTTTGGCGGCATTGGGGCAGCTTCTAAATATGGTATACTTTTCAAAGGGGGAAATTATTTGGATGCAATCACAAAGATCGATGCAGTGGCATTCGACAAAACAGGCACCATCACAAAAGGTATTTTCGAAGTAAGCGAACTAAGCACCGAGATGGATTCCGAAGACAAATTCCTCTCCCTCATCAGTTCCATCGAGTCAAAGAGCAATCATCCCATATCCAAAGCAATCCTAAAATACGCTCAACAAAAAAATATTGATACAAGGGGTTTGAGTCAAGTTAATGAGATTGCCGGATTTGGTCTTACGGCCACTTATGAAGGAAGAGAACTGATTGTGGGTAACTTAAGATTGCTGGACAATAAGAATATCATTTATCCCGAAACCTTAAAAAAGAAGGTTGGAACACTTATCGTTGCATCTCTGCAAGACAAATATATCGGATATATTCTTCTCGAAGATCAAATAAAAGAGGATAGCAAATTAGCTGTCGATCTATTGAAAGGACAAGGAGTCAAACATATAGTCATGCTATCCGGTGACAAAAAAGAAATTGTCGATAAGATTGCCACCCAAACAGGAATAGATGAAGCTTATGGAGAATTGTTGCCTCTGGATAAAGTTAAACACATCGAAAAGTTTCGTCATCAAAAAGGATATGACATTGCCTTTGTCGGAGATGGTATGAATGATGCTCCTGTCTTAGCCATAAGTAACATCGGCATCGCAATGGGTGGACTTGGGAGCGATGCAGCAATAGAAACTGCAGATGTAGTGATCCAAAATGATCATCCAAGCATGATTGCCAAAGCAATCCACATAGGAAAAGTCACAAAGACAATTGTCTGGCAAAACATCATCATGGCAATAGGGGTCAAAACAGCCATACTACTCCTCGGGATATTTGGATTAACCTCTCTTTGGGCTGCAGTCTTTGCCGATGTTGGAGTGGCACTTCTTGCCATCCTTAATTCAATCAGAATACTCAAATATTTCAAATAGAATCAGATTATCCGAGAAATAGTCTAATACCATGCAAAACACCCCACAATTTGACTATTGAAGCCAAAATTATTCATCGCATTTTAAACAATAGTTTGATTTCGAAGAGGATATTTGTTGGACACTTTACCCAAAAAAGAACTCTTTGATAGGAAACTTCTTGCCTAACACCTATAAATAGCACACTAAATTGATTACCTTTGCAAGGCAATAAATAGTTAATATGAGGTTGAAACTTTTTAGTCTCATCCTTGCTATGGCTAAAAGTTAATTTGTTAGGAACAGCAACAATCTATGGATAAGGTTATAAAAAGAGCACTGATTTCAGTCTTTCACAAAGAGGGTTTGCAAGAAATACTAAAAACCCTTAACGATGCCTCTGTAGAATTTGTATCTACAGGTGGCACAATGGAATATATCAAGTCACAAGGATATCCATGCACATCAGTCGAAAGTATCACATCATCTCCCGAGATGTTGGATGGAAGAGTCAAGACCCTGCACCCCAAAGTGTTTGGAGGTATCTTAGCAATAAGAGAAAACGAGAAGCACCAAGAGGATGTCAGGAAACAAGCCCTTCCACTTATTGATCTCGTGATTGTAGACCTTTATCCATTCGAAGAGACAGTAGCCAATGGAGGTACACCGGAAGAAATCATCGAAAAGATTGATATTGGCGGCATATCACTTATCAGAGCTGCAGCCAAAAACTACAAAGATGTACTAATCTGTGCTTCCAGAAACCAATACTCTTCTCTGATAGGACTCCTCAAAGCTAAAAATTGCGCAACATCAGAAGCAGAGAGAAGGACCTTTGCTAAAGAGGCCTTTGCAGTTTCGTCTGCCTATGACACAGCAATATTCAATTACTTTGACGAAGACAGTCATAGTCACCTCAGAATTGCTGCTGACGAACAAAAGACTTTGAGGTATGGAGAAAATCCACATCAGAGAGGAATCTTTTTTGGTGATCTCAACCAGGTATTTGATAAGATACAGGGTAAAGAATTGTCTTACAACAATCTTCAAGACATTGAGGCCGGTGTCAATCTTATCGATGAGTTTACTGCACCGACATTTGCAATCCTAAAGCATGGCAACGCTTGTGGTATTGCTTCAAGGGGAACCATTCTTGAAGCTTATATCAAAGCTCTCGAAGGCGATCCCATCTCAGCTTTTGGAGGTGTGATGATAAGCAATAGGCCTATCGATGAAGAGACAGCCAAAGAGATAGACAAACTATTCTTGGAAGTTATTGTTGCGCCGGACTACGACACAGAAGCTCTGAAGCATTTGACAAGAAAGCAAAACCGTATTATCCTAACAAGAAAGAATAAGGACAAGCAGCATTGGCAATACAAATCAGTGCTCAATGGAGTCCTAATGCAGGAGTACGACAATGCGACGGAAACAAAAGCCGATATGCAATGTGTAACCCAATCCACCCCGTCTGAAGACGAGATCGATGATATGATTTTTGCCAATAAAGTTGTAAAGCACTCCAAAAGCAATGCTATCACACTTGTCAAAGACAGTCAGCTCATTGCTTCCGGTGTTGGACAAACATCAAGAGTAGACTCTCTTAAACAAGCAATCGAAAAAGCACAAGGCTTTGGCTTCGATCTCAAAGGAGCATCAATGGGAAGCGATGCGTTTTTCCCCTTCCCCGATTGCGTCGAGTTAGCAGCCAAAGCAGGTATTACAGCCATTGTACAGCCGGGAGGCTCTATCAAGGATCAGCTGAGCATTGATAAAGCTAATGAGCTTGGGGTATCCATGTGCTTGACAGGGGTAAGACATTTTAAGCATTAACATTCATATCAAGTACTATTTTGTATAATACTGAAGTTAGAGTATGTAGGAAGTGAGCCCCGCAACGAAGCTAATAATAGAGCTTGTACGACTCGCAGAAACATTACTCCTTCCATGTATGACAAGGTCCATTGGGACTAAATATATTTACTCTTAATTAACCCACGCTAAGAATAGTAGTTCAACAAAATGGGATTATTCAACTTTAGGCAGTCACTTGCAATAGACTTGGGCACTGCCAACACAATTATAATCAAAGACGGCAAAGTTGTATTGGACGAGCCATCGGTGGTATCTTTTGATGTCAGATCAAATCAGATTTTGGCTATCGGAAAGCAAGCCAACGAAATGTACGAAAAGGGCAATGCCAATATACGCACCGTCAGACCTTTGCACGATGGTGTAATTGCAGACTTCAATGCTGCAGAACAAATGATCAGAGGGATGATCAAAATGATTTCAAAAAAGAGATCTTGGTTTTCTTCTGCCCTTAAAATAGTAGTCTGCATTCCATCGGGAAGTACAGAGGTTGAGATAAGAGCCGTTAGGGACTCCAGTGAACATGCCGGAGGACGAGACGTCTATTTGATTCACGAGCCAATGGCTGCGGCTATTGGTATCGGCATTGATGTACTTGCCCCGGAAGGAAATATGATTGTTGATATAGGTGGAGGTACGACTGAGATAGCCGTAATTTCGCTTGGTGGTATTGTCAAAGATCAGTCTATTCGCGTAGCAGGTGATGTGTTTACACAAGACATTGTTGATCATATGAGAAGTACTCACGGAGTGAAGGTTGGAGAAAGAATGGCCGAACAGATCAAGATAAATGTTGGATCTGTGCTTCAAGACTTACCCAACCCACCCGAAGAATACGCTATATGGGGAGCAGACATGAAGGATACATTGCCACAACGCATCAATGTAACCTACCAAGAGATTGCACTGTGTCTCGAAAAGTCTATTCAAAAAATAGAGGCAGCTATCCTAAAAACATTGGAAGAGACTCCTCCCGCACTGTATGCCGACATTGTCGAAAATGGAGTAAACCTCATCGGTGGTGGAGCTTTGCTAAGAGGCTTGGCAGAAAGACTCACAGCTCGCTTCGAGATTCCATTTAAGGTGGCGGAAGATCCATTACATGCAGTAGCCAAAGGTACCGGCATAGCCCTCAATCATACAGATACATTTAAGTTTTTGATTAGATAATCAGAGGTTCTTAAGCTTATCATCAATCTCTGGATCTATGATAGGCTTAAGAAATACTCCATATCAAAAGGGATAAGGAGAACATCTTTTGATTACAGCAAATCCTTTGCCGTCCGATCATACTTGATAAGGTAGATTCTACCATATCTTATATCGTAGCAACATCCATATTTTACAATGATATATTTTTGGGCGTAGCAAAGAAAGGATAGAATATCATCAGAAGATAATCTTTCTACTTCCAAAGAGTTTATACTTCGGGAGAAGCTGCAATGGGAGGATTGCTTCGCACAAAATATCTTTTTGTGATATAAATGCGATGCACTACCCTAAGGGAGTTGGCACAAAGCATTCGGACAATCACATCTTGCGCTGCTCCACTATGACTCACTAAAAGCAAAAGAGAAGTAAAAGAGAATATGTAACAACAAGGGATCCAATAGGGTTGGATCGAAGATTTAGATATGAAGAAACTGGTAGATTTTTGTGCCAGGCACAAACACTGGTTTCTCTTCATAGTCATGGAGATTGTGGCTTTGACTATTCTATTCAATCAAAGCCTTTATCATAGAAGCTTAGGGCTTATTGCAACGAATAAAGTAGTTGGTACAATCAATTCAGGGTTAAGCAAATTTGATCACTATCTCCACCTAAGCGAAGAGAACAGAGACCTTATTTCTCAGCTTGCCACGGCTGAGCAAAGATATCTTGTGCTTGAGCGCAAGATGCAGGCAGCTATTGCTGATACTGTACATCCATTGGTCTTTGCAAATGACTCGATTCTACCGACTCCAAATGATGTTTCTTTTATAACAGCCCGCGTTATAAATGCATCAAGCAACCGAATAAACAATTACCTGTCTATTGACAAAGGGTTAAAAGATGGCATCGAAAAAGAAATGTCTGTAATGAGCACAACCGGCGTTGTTGGAACGGTGACTGATGTATCGGATCACACAGCCCTCGTTGTGCCTATTATCAACTCTAAACTCAGACTAAGTTGCAGACTGAAGAACCAAGGATTTGTAGGCTCACTTGTCTGGGATGACCCATCCAATACACAACTGGCCCACCTAACCGACCTTCCTCAGCATGCCATTGTAAAGCCGGGAGACACAATCGTAACAAGTGGATACTCTGATATTTACTACCCTAATCTTGTTGTTGGATATGTCACTAAAGAGATAAAGGGCAATACTCAAAAACAAAATTCGAGCAAAGAGATCAATCTGGCAAGTGGAACCAACCTGTCAAGCGTGCCAATCATGTTAGCAACCGATTTTTCTCGATTGTCTTATGTATATGTACTAACCAAAAAGCCCAATATTAGGGCCAAAAAGCTTCAAGATTCGATTAGTAACAATGGACTTTAGACAAATTATTATCATACTCGTATCAATTGTCATACTTGCATTTGCTCAAGTGTGGATCTTTAGTCCTATGGCACTCTTTGGCTATGCAACACCATTGGTATATACATTTATACTTCTTTTGATACCCAACCGGTCCGGACCTTCTACCAATCTGATATTGTGCTTTCTTACAGGTGTATTGGTAGATATATTGGGAGGTTCGCCCGGACTAAATACAGCGGCATTTACTTTTGTAGGATTGATTCGAAACTATTTGGCCATACCATTCTTGCAATCAGAAGAGAATAGGATCAACGAAAAGCCGGGGATTTATAGCATGGGAGCCAATTTCTATATCTTCCTGTTTCTGCTCACCGGCATCCATACCATTGCATTGTTTTTGCTTGATTCGCTCCAACTATTCAACATTTCATACTTCCTACTTCATACGGTAGCAAGTTGGATAGCCACCTTCCTGCTCAACCTGTTGCTTTACTTTATCTTTGGTCAAAAACGAGTAGTTCACCACATATGAAATGAATAGCAATAAGCTATATCCTCGCCGAATACTGATTATTGTGCTTACCATATTGATAGTAAGCCTATATATTATCCGTCTGTTTTACCTTCAAATACTTAATCCTAACTATAAGGCTGAAGCAGACAACAATGCCTTTTATCAAAAAGCCTTATACCCGGCAAGAGGGATTATAAGCGATCGCGAAGGTAACATCATGGTTTATAATAAGGCAACTTATGACCTTATGATTACAATGAGGGAGGTGACTCAGCTGGATACATTAGACCTTTGCAAAACCTTAAACATCGAACCGAAGCTGTTTGTTGAAAGACTCAACAAAATAAAAGACAGAAAGCTTAATCCGGGATATTCTCCTTTTGTACCACAAATTTTAGTTTCTCAATTAGAAGCCCCCGAAGCGGGACGCTTTCAAGAGAAATTGTACAAGTTTCCGGGATTTGCCATCCGATCAAGGACGCTTAGAGAATACGAATACCATTGCGCAGCCAACATCCTTGGTTATCTGTCTGAAGCAGACCCAAGAGACTTAGAAAACGACAGTTCGCTTGTAGCAGGAGACTACATTGGAAAAACAGGTATTGAGAAAAGCTACGAAAAATACCTTCGAGGAGAAAAGGGGGTTGAAGTACTATTGAGAGATGCCAGAGGTCGCATCAAGGGGAAATATCAAAATGGAGCACATGACAAACCTTATGTATTGGGACACGACCTCACGTTAGGGATAGATGCCAATCTTCAAACATTCGGAGAAGAGCTTATGCGGGGCAAACGAGGAGCTATCGTCGCCATAGAACCCTCTTCGGGAGAAATACTATGTATGGTATCCTCACCATCTTATGACCCGGCCCTATTGACCGGAAAAGAGAAAGGAGTCAATCTGAGACAACTCGCCAATATTCCGGGCAAACCGCTCTACGACAGATCAATCATGGGATACTACCCTCCCGGCTCGACTTTTAAGCCAAGTCAAGGAGCTATTTTCCTTCAAGAAGGGGTCTTATCACCCTCTACAGCCCTAAGCTGTTATCACGGATTTCCTCCACTACATTCAAGACCCAAATGTCACTCGCATCCGTCGCCGGTAAGTCTAGTACCAGCACTTGCAACCTCCTGTAACGCATATTTCTGTTGGGGGCTTCGCTTCATGCTCGACAACAGGCAATACTATCCCAATGTCCAAGTTGCTTTTGAGCATTGGAAACAACATATGGTGCAATTGGGATTTGGATATAAATTAGGTATCGACCTCCCCAACGAAAGAAGAGGATATATTCCTAATGCGAAAGTATATGACAAATTGTATAAGGGAAGATGGAATAGCAGTTCAATTATTTCTATAGCCATTGGCCAGGGTGAAATCTCAGCAACTCCCATGCAGATGGCCAATCTGGCAACAATCATTGCCAACAGAGGCTTTTTCTATACTCCTCATGTAGTTAAAAAGATAGAAGGATTTCCGTTGGACACAGCCTACACCACTCTTAGAGATAGTCACATCAAAGCATCTATATGGGAATATATAGCAGAAGGGATGGCAAAAGCAGTCACAAACGGAACATGTCGCAATGCCAATTTTGCTCCGGGCGAAATAGAGGTCTGTGGAAAAACGGGTACAGCTCAGAACCCTCATGGCAAAGATAATTCCGCCTTTATAGGATTTGCTCCAAAGGATCATCCAAAGATAGCAGTCTGTGTCTATGTTGAAAATGGTGGATTTGGAGCAACCATCGGCGTACCAATCGGAAGATGTATCATAGAATACTATCTGCGTCACGGCAAACTGAGTCCGGCAACAGAGGCTATAGCCGAACGGATGAAGCACCTATACATTGGTTATAAAGATGAGATTTACAAGATCAATAAAAAAAGTGATTCACAACTTCCCGTTAGAGAGCAGGACAATCATAACAACAAGGAGACCATAAAGAGGGAAGAGACCGAAGAGTCTGAATCCACAAAACAAATAAATCCAACAGAAAATGGACAGAAGGAATAAACCTCTTATCAAGAGAATTGACTGGTTCTTGATCATTCTATATCTGATCATGGTGACTGCAGGTTGGTTTTCCATTTGTGGAGCGACATACGACTTCAATATTTACGACCTATTCTCAATGGGAAGCAGACCCATGCAGCAGGTAGTGTGGATTGGTCTTGCGATTGTCATTGGTATTATCATCATTACGATAGACCAGAAAATATACGAGCAAGCCTCCCCCTTCATCTACTTTGCAATGCTGATAGTCCTTGCCGCCACCATTGTGTTGGCACCCAATATCAAAGGGTCTCACTCGTGGCTGGTAATAGGACCTCTGAGGCTGCAGCCCGCAGAATTTGCAAAGATATCCACGGCTATGATGCTTGCCTTCTTGTTTAACCAATACGAATACAAATTAGATTCTCTAAAATCATATCTGCAGGTTTTTGCCATCGTTGGAGCACCTATTCTACTTATTCTCCTCCAGAACGAAACCGGATCGGCTTTGGTCTTTTTCACATTCTTTCTTGCACTATATCGTGAAGGATTCAATGGCGTATTTCTGGGATTAGCCGGCACTGCTGTGGTATTGTTTGTAACAGCCATGAAGCTTAGTGACAGTCTTATATTCGGCAATACTCAGGCTGATGTCTGGTCAATTACAATGATGATTGCCATTGCTACCATGTGCTGTATCGCTGTCTACACAAAGAAAGTTGGAAAGTATTTTTGGCTCATCACAATTGGAGGTACCATTCTCGCAAATATAGCCACATACATTATTCGATTTTGGTACCCCATTGAGTATATATGGGCCAACTATCTTCTTTTGCTATGGCTCATAGGTTGGCTTTTAAGACGTTCTATCGTAAGACTCAAAAAAGGATATCTATTCATAGCAATGTTTTCGCTTGGATCGCTTCTCTTTTTCCATTCTGTTGACTATGTATTTGACGAAATCATGCAACCTCACCAACAGATGCGTATTAAAGTGGCATTGGGTATCGAAGATGATATCAAGGGAAGCGGATACAATGTCAATCAATCAAAGATAGCCATTGGATCGGGAGGTCTTAGTGGCAAAGGATTCCTCAAAGGAACTCAGACCAAACTTAAATATGTGCCTGAGCAAGCGACAGACTTTATATATTGTACCATTGGAGAAGAGCAAGGGTTTGTAGGATCGAGCATCACACTCATCCTTTTTGCACTTATGATATTAAGAATCATATTCATTGCCGAAAGGCAATCCTCAACCTATGCCCGAGTCTATGCCTATTGTGTTGCATCGATCTTATTATTTCATGTAACCATCAATGTCGGTATGGTCATAGGTATTGTACCCGTAATAGGTATTCCATTACCTTTCTTTAGCTATGGAGGCTCATCCTTATGGGGATTCTCAATATTACTATTTCTTCTTATTTCTCTCGATGCAAGAAGGATTGAATGATCTTAAATGAATAAACTTGACCTCCAAATTGCTCTAAAAACATTTGAAGGTCCAATTCACAACTCATATAGTTTACCTTTCAATTAAGCAAGAAACAACTTCTAAGAAAGGACAATCATCATTACTCAATAACAAACAAGCTATCATAGATATGACACATTACAAGGTTGAAATAAAATATGTAGATCTACCCGGTGAGTTATCAAGTGAAATTGTTACAGATATCTTATCACAAATGCTGGCAGATATCGGATTCGAGAGCTTTGAATATCAAGAAGAAGGATGCTGTGGTTATATTCAGCAAGAGCTTTTGGATAAAGAATCGATCGACAACGTTGTATCATCTTTCCCAATCGAAAATGTTAAGATGGACTATTCATTGGAGCTCATACCTAACAAAGATTGGAATAAGGAGTGGGAAAGCAAATACTTCCAACCAGTTGTCGTAAACGACCAATGCATCATCAAAGCCCCTTTTCATGAAGTAGATAAAAGTTATAAATACACTATCCTCATCGATTCCAAAATGGCTTTTGGAACCGGAAGCCACGATACGACAGCGCTTATCATGCGTTACCTTATTAGCCATAAGCCGGAAGGAAAAATTGTTTTAGATATGGGGTGTGGCACAGGTGTATTGGCAATAGCAGCTAACCTTTTTGAGGCTAAAGAAACTGATGCTATCGATATAGATCAAAGCGCAGTCGATAACACCATAAAAAATTTGGAACTCAATCTCATATCACATTGTAATGTCATAAAGGGAGACGCCTCAGCTATCCCATCAAACAAACAATACGACCTTATCATGGCCAATATCATGAGAAATATCCTACTGGAAGATATGGATAAGTATGAAAAGGTATTGAAAGAAGAGGGTAAGTTGATCATGAGTGGGTTTTATCAACAAGATGCAGAGATCATCACTCAAAAAGCACAAAGCTTGGGACTAAAGATGATATATCAAGAATCAACGCCGCAAGGCTGGACAATGGTGGTAGTACAAAAATGTTGTTAACTCACCTATGACAAGTCCAATTATAGCTCATTTAAGACTCCTATAATCAGAGATTTCTTGAGATACAACTTAATGCCAAAACGTATTATATCATAACGATTGTAGATCTATTATACTCTTAATTCAACCGTATAACTCGAAATTAGACATATAAACTACCTTTTTTATACACTTTATTTACGTCTTATAGGTTAATTCATCAATAAATAGTAATTTTGCGTCAAACAACTAAAATGCTTGTCATAACAGCAATGAAAGATTTACATTTCGAAAACGTAAGACGTGAGTATGAGAGTAAGCAACTCAAACGCTCTCAAATGCCGGACAACCCATTCGAGAAGGTTACAGAATGGTTGCAAGAAGCGGCAAACAATCCAAAGGTATTGGAACCTACAGCAGTCATTGTCTGTACAAGTACTCCTGATGGACATCCATCATCCAGAACTGTACTCTTGAAGGAATTTCTTAACGGAGAGTTCATTTTTTACAGCAATTATGAGAGTCGTAAGGGGCAGCAGATGAAAGAAAATCCGCATGTATCCCTAACATTCTTGTGGCACGAACTCGAAAGACAAATCCACATTGAGGGAGAAGTAAGAAAGCTTGAACCCGAACTAAGTGACGAATATTTCAAAACAAGACCATACAAAAGCCGAGTAGGCGCACGCATCTCTCCACAAAGTCACCCTATACCCAACAGAGCATACATCATGGCAGAATTTGTCAAAGAGTCCGCCAAGTTTTTGGGAAGGGCTGTTCCAAGACCTGACAATTGGGGGGGATTTGCAGTAAAACCGGTAAGGATTGAGTTCTGGCAAGGAAGAGAGAGTAGACTACACGACAGATTCTTGTATCAAAAGGAAGATGAAAACAAATGGTCTTGCGAACGAATTGCCCCTTGATAACAACACATAATCAACAATCATCATATGAATAAAACTGAATTACTTAAGCTTCTCGTTGAAGAAGTTGACGCCTACGATGCAATAGTCGGAGGTGGAGCATATCTTAGTCCACAAGCTTTCGCAGCATATCTCAATGTCAGCAAGCGATCCAGAGATGAATCCGGAGAAAGAGCAAGCGATGATATGCTCAATAGTAAAATTGCCTCTTCACTGGGTCTTCTATACAGATTTATCCACTCTTACATCAAAAGAGCATTTATCAACACCAAAGTTCAGACCTTGGAAGATTGTACATACCTTATGACTCTGCATAGAGGGGAAGTGATGACCAAGACTCAGCTCAACAATGCAAATGCAATGGAAAAAACATCCGGAGCTGAAGTGATTAGGAGACTAAACAAAGCAGGACTTGTCGAACAAAAGGAAAGTCCGGTGGATAGAAGGTCTATGGATGTGTCTATCACCAAAGAGGGTAAAGAAGAACTCAAAAAAGTACTTCCGCATCTCTTTGCATGCGCATCAATCCTTACAGCGGGATTGAGCAAAGAACAAAAAGAGATTTTATGTGATTTGCAGACTACATTGTGCAATCACAACAAAGATCTATTTAGTCAATACAAAGACTTAAATCTGGTAGAGCTTTGCGAAATTATTGGTATTGAATACACCGGTAATAAACCCTTTGGACATCCTGGTAGCGCTGAAGGTTCACACCACGAAGGATAACAACAAGTAGCATATATCCACGAAGGTCCGCCACATAACAATATGGACAATATTGATTTCAATGAGAGGTCATGGATGAGAGATGGACTAAGAGAAGTCCTATCAAATGCCATGACCTCTCTTTTTTATGCAAAAAGCACTTTCCAATACATTATCCTATCCACCAAAGAGTACTCTCAACTTCTTTTGGACAAACGTATAGAAACTACTACTGTGTTATACCTGCAAACACTATGGAAGGTATACAGCTACGAAGACGCAATTATAAAAATCGAGTACATCAGAAACTACCCCAATCGTATAGGACTCGACACCCAAAATATAACAGAGATAGATACACCACCCCATCTTACAAAGGATCTGAGTCAAGGAGCAATACTATTTCTGCAAGCAGCTAAAGCCCAAAAAGAAAGAAAAACAAACCCCAAACTAATACTATCAGGTACACCACTACAAATAGAGACATGGAAAGCTCTTGAACTGATACCATATGGCAAAGTGGTAAGCTACACAGATATAGCGATTTTAGTACACAGACCAAAAGCCGTAAGAGCAATAGCAAATGCAATATCCAAGAATCCTCTTGCTCCTATACTTCCCTGCCATAGAGTCATTAGAAGTAATGGAGATATAGGCGGATACGCTTTTGGAAAAACCGAAAAAGCGAAGATTCTAACCTTAGAAATTTGCAATACTAAGAGAAAGTATTAGCGAAGAATCCGTCAATAAAGGCACTTTATTAAAGCAAGAAAGATAACCTTAAATCAGATAAATGAGATAAATAATGTAAATTTATTAAGCCATTTTTAGTACAAATATCTGTTCATTTTTAATCTAAAAGGAGGCTCATTCTTCACGAGAGTCATTAGCGATAGGACGATTACGTCCTATCTGAGTATTAATAAATGTATATAGCGCTTTTTATTGAAGAGTTGAAGGCTTAAAATTGCACTTCAGGCTGCTTTTTTTGTAAGGTCGCGCGACTTGCAATCCATTCTCGCGCTACCTTGAACCTATACTCGCGCGAGGTTGCACTTGAAGTAGCGCGACTTCGCATGGCAAGGTCGCGCGAGATCGGATCGATAGTCGCGCGAGAACAGATTGCTTCTCGCGCGAGCTTATTTGTTAAAATAGCGCATAAAAAAGCCCGTTTCGTACTACAAAAACGGGCAAAGTCTGTATAAGGTCAGGGTTTCCTAACCCGGGAATGAAGGAAATTCAGTATAAATAAGAGGTATTAAAAGCTCTTTTTTAGAATTAGATACAACAATAATATTTAACAAATAGAGATCCTTTGTTGCAGGCTTCCCAGCGCAACAAAAAGGATAATCGGTAAGGTTATTTTTAATGATTGCCGATATGGCAATTTGTTCGAAAATCATGGAACATACTTGTGCCTCTTGCAGGTATGATCCGACAAGCTTTACTAAAAACAAAAATATAGTCAGTAGTATGTGTATTCCCATGGTTTATATTCAATTATATGGCTAAGATACTAAAAATCAACAACATTTCAATATCAAGTTTCCACAATCGAAAATCTCTTAAGGTCGAGTTCTACCTCTATAAAAAACTACTATGAAAAAGATGAGACCTTGCACCGACATAGGTAATGATTATAGAAACGAACATAAACTTTGTAGCTATTATCTAAAGTTACTATCTTTAACGAAAATTCAAATCAACCCATTATGTCACAAACTTATTTTGACTTTATTATGTTAGTAGAGCCGGCTTTAGTATGGACAAGCGGGCTGGCAATAACGATATTCTTAACAAAAAATATTATTAAAAGAAGAACCTATCCACTCGTACTGCTCGAGATAGGAGCAATCGTAGCTTTGATCTTATTCAGTCTGTACCTTATAGGACATATCGAATACTACAGCATATTTAGGTTCGATGGATCCGACCAATCAATCGAATTGCACGAAGCCAAGTCGCTCTCAGCAACAGCGATAATGTTTCAGCAAGTATTTTTGACAATGCTGTTGGGGAATGTGATATTATACGCCATTTTAAAGTACACAATACTTCGGTAAATTTTTACCGAAAAATTAAAAGTTAAACAATAGAACTGACAAAAGTCGGTTCGAAAACACTAAAGAGATCATTGAAATGTTGTCAAAACGAATGGTTAAGCATGAAGAAATG